>DAHVZZ010000411.1:0-4568 GCA_027323785.1 Acidobacterium sp.
CCTCCTCTCCGCCTGGGATCCCGGCGAGGGCCGCACCGTCTTCCTCGTCGGCGACCCCATGCAGTCCATCTACATGTTTCGCCAGGCCGAGGTGGAGCTCTTCTCCCATGTGCGCGACCACGGCATCGGTCCCGCCGCCAATCGCATCCGCTGCAAACCCGTTCGCCTCTCCGTCAACTTCCGCTCCCACTCCGGCCTCACCGAGCCGCTCAACGATATCTTCCGCACCATCGCCGCTGTTCCCGCGGAGCCCGGCGCTGCCCCCGCCGAATTCGCCGAAGCCACATCCTCGCATCCCGCGCCCAACGCCGAATCGCTCCACATCTACCCGCAAATCATCGGCGCCGTCGATTCCAGGCCTTCCCCGGCCGACCGGCTCGCCGCGCAGCAGCAGGAAGCCCGCGAAGTCCTCCGCATCGTTCAGCGGCATCTGCCCGCCATCCAGCGCGCCCAAGCCGAAGGCTCCGAATATCGCGTCGCCGTCCTCGTCCGCGCTCGCCCTCATCTGGGTCAGCTGGTCCCGCTTCTCCGCGAACAGCAGATCCCCTTCCGCGCCGTTGAAATCGAGCGCCTCTCCGATCGCCAGGAGCTGCACGACCTCCTCGCCCTCACCCGCGCGCTCCTCCATCCCATGGATCGCGTCGCCTGGCTCGCCGTCCTGCGCGCCCCCTGGTGCGGCCTCTCGCTCGCCGACCTTCACCGCCTCACCGGCTCCGACGACCGCACGGCCGCCGATCTCTCCGTCCTCGAGCTCGTCGATCGCCACCAGTCGCAGCTCTCGCCCGGCGGCCAGCTTCGCCTCGCCCGCACCGCCGGCATCCTCCGCCGCGCCCTCGACCTCCGCTGGCGTCAGTCTGAATGCCCTTCCTTTGCCTCATGGATCGAGCTCACCTGGCAAACCCTCTCAGGCCCCGCCTGCCTCGATGCCGCCGCATATGAAAATGCCCAGGTCTTCTTCTCGCTCCTGGATTCCCTCCCGCCCGACGGCCTCGCCCCGCTCACCGCCGATTTTCAGGCGCAGCTCGACCGCCTCTTCGCCCAGCCCGACCCCTCCGTCAGCGAACGCTGCGGCGTGCAGCTCATGACCATCCACAAGGCCAAGGGCCTCGGATTTGAGGTCGTCATCGTTCCCGGCCTCGACCGCAAATCCACCCCGGACAAACAGCCGCTCGTCGCCTCGCTGGAGCGCAGAAACCCCTGGCAGCCCCACGAGGAGGAATTCCTCGTCGCCCCCATCGGCCCCAAAGGCGATGATTCAAACACCCTCTACAAGTGGGTGCGCGACCAGCGCAAACTCCGCTTCGACGAGGAGCGCAAGCGGCTCTTCTACGTCGCCTGCACCCGCGCCCGCCGCGAGCTCCATCTTCTCGGCACCGCCACCCGGTCATCCAAAGGTGTCAGCCCTGCCCCCGGCAGTCTTCTGCAAACCGCATGGCCCGCCCTGCAGGGCCGATTTGAAGCTCTCCAGACCGCGCTCGTCGCACCGCCCCCGCCCGCCACCGAGCCATCCGCGGACAACCTCATCGCCTTTCCCACACCGGTTGTGGTCGGCGAGATGGCCGCCGTCGCCGATCCGCTCGCGCCCCGCGGCCCGCGCCGCCTGGTTCTCCCGCTCGACCCGCCGCCTCCCGCGGAAACCCCCGGGATCGCGGTAGTGAACACCCTCGCCAGCTCCGCCGCGCCGGAGTTCCGCCGCCCCCAGGGCTCTCGCCAGGCTCGCCTCATCGGCTCCGCGGTACACGCGCTCCTGCAGCGCCTCGGTCCCGAACTGGCCGCCACCGCTCCCGCCCGCCTGCGCGCCCTTATCGCGGCCTTTCTCCGTTCCGCCGCTCTCAGCGGATCGGACCTCGCTACCGCCACCGAAGCCGCCGCCGGCCTTCTCCTGACCTGTGCTGCCGACCCCGTTTGTCAGTGGATTCTCGCCCCCCACCCCGAAGCCCAGTCCGAGGCCTCCTGGTCCGGCTATCCCCATGGCTGGAAGCAGGACTCCCGCCTCCGCACGCTCCGCGCCGACCGCGTCTTCCGTGCCGGGCCAGCCCCGCTCTCCGTCCTCGATCCGTCGAACGGCAGCGCCGATTGTCTCTGGGTCATCGACTACAAAACCGGCATGCCTCACGCTGCCGGCCACGCCGCCTGGCTCGCCGAGGAACGCAAAACCTACGCCCCCCAGCTCCTCGCCTACGCGCGCATCCTCCGTGCTCTGCACGGATCCTCAGCGCCCATGCGCCTCGGCCTCTACTATCCGGCGATTGCCGCCTTCGACTACTGGGACCCCGACGGCGTCGAATGACGGTTGGCCGGTTTCACCGCGCTCGCCGCGCCCATGTGGTGCCGCACATCTGCCCCCCGCACCCAGAAGATCACGTCCTCCGCGATGTTCGTCGCGTGGTCCGCCACCCGTTCCAGCGCCCGTGAGATCATCAGCGCGTTCAGCGCCTGCGGAGCCAGCCCGGGCTCCTTCTTCATCAGATTCAGCAGCGTGAAATGCGCCGCGCTGTTCAGCTTGTCCACGCTGTCGTCCATCGAAAGCACGCTCTCCGCCATCTCCGCGTCGCCTTCAATAAACGCCTGCAGCGCCTTCCGTACCATCGCCCCCGCCAGATTCGCCGTCCGCGGTATATCGATCGGCATCTCCACTGCCGGAAACGCCATCAGGTCCCGCACCCGGTCGCTGATCGTACGCGCCGAATCGCCCACCCGCTCCACATCCGCGTTAATCTTGATCACCGACAGGATGAACCGCAGGTCGATCGCCATCGGCTGCTCCATCGCCAGCAGATCCAGCGCCATCTGGTCGATCTCCCGCTCCAGCCGGTTGATCGCCATCTCCCCCCGGTCCACCAGATCGCAGATCGACAGATCGCGCACCCGGTAGGCTTCTACCGCCCTCTGGATCGACTGCTCGGCCATCCCCGCCATCACCAGCAGCTTTTCCTTCAGGTCATCCAGATTTTGCTGAAAGCGGATTCTCATTATCCAAACCTGCCCGTGATGTAATCTTCCGTCCGCTTGTCCCCGGGATTTGTGAATATCTTGTGCGTCGAATCGAACTCGACAAGCTTCCCGTTCAGAAAGAATCCCGTCCGCTCCGCCACCCGCGCCGCCTGCTGCATGTTATGCGTCACAATCACAATCGTGTACTGCGACTTCAGCTGAAAAATCAGGTCCTCGATCTTCGACGTCGATACCGGGTCCAGCGCCGATGCCGGCTCGTCCATCAGCAGCACCTCCGGATCCACCGCCAGCGCCCGCGCAATGCACAGCCGCTGCTGCTGCCCGCCCGAAAGACTCGCTCCCGACTTCTTCTTCAGGTCGTTCTTTACCTCGTCCCACAGCGCCGCATGTTGCAGCGACCGCTCCACCACTTCGTCCAACACCCGCCGGTTGCGGAACCCGTTCAGCCGCAGCCCCGACGCCACATTGTCGTAAATCGACATCGTGGGAAAAGGATTCGGCCGCTGAAATACCATCCCGATCCGCCGCCGCACTTCCACCGCCGACGTCTCGTTGTAAATGTCCAGCCCGCCGACACGCACCTCGCCCGTCACCTTGGCGATCGGATTCGTCTCGTGCATCCGGTTCAGGCACCGCACAAACGTCGACTTCCCGCACCCGCTCGGCCCAATCAGCGCCGTCGCCTCGTTCGCCGGTATATGCAGCGTGATGTCCTGCAGCGTGTGGTTCGCTCCGTACCACGCGTTCAGGTGGTTGACTTCGATCCCGACACCCATCCTTTAGCTTGCCCCCTTCAGCACGCCTCGTGTTGTCACCATCCGCACCAGCGAAACCGATACCACGATCAGCCCAATCAGCACCAGCGCACCCGCCCAGGCCAGCCGATGCCATTCCTCATACGGTGAGATCGCATACACATATATCTGCAGCGGCAGCGCCGCGATCGGCTGGTTCAGATTCGTGCTCCAGTACTGATTTCCCAGCGCCGTGAACAGCAGCGGAGCCGTTTCCCCCGCCACCCGCGCAAATGCCAGCATGCATCCCGTGATCACTCCCGGCGTCGCTGTCTTTAGCGTAATCGACATCACCAGCCGCCAGTTGGGAATTCCCAGCCCCAGCCCCGCCTCCCGAATCGGCCGCGGCACCATCAGCAGCATCTCCTCCGTCGTGCGCGCCACCGTCGGAATCATCATGATCCCCAGCGCGACCCCGCCCGCCAGTGCTGAATACCCCTGCTGTGGCACCACAATCATCGAATACACTGCTATCCCCATCACAATCGACGGCACCCCGTTCAATACGTCCGCCGTAAACCGAACCATATTCGACAGCTTCGTCCCCTGCCCGTATTCCGACAGGTATATCCCCGCCGCGATCCCCACCGGAATTCCCAGCCCGCACGCCAGCGCCAGCAGCACTCCCGATCCCACAATCGCGTTGGCCATCCCGCCCCCGCCCATTCCCACCGGCGTCGGAATCTTCGTGAAAAAATCCCAGTTGAGCGACCTTGCCCCCTTGTACAGCAGGTAGATGAACACTGCAACCAGCGGCGCAAGAACAATCATCGTGCTGGCCACCGCCAGCCCCGTCGCCAGCCGGTCCTTCACCATCCT
>DAHVZZ010000415.1:0-1822 GCA_027323785.1 Acidobacterium sp.
GGCCACTCCACCGCATCCGCACAAACCAGGGCAATCCTGTGCCGCCGCAGTAGCCGGATGAACTCCGGCACGACGAAGCTGGGGTGGCGGATCTCCATGGCGTGCCGAAGCCGCAGCTTCTTCGGCGGCGTGAGGAAGTCGCGGCCCTTCAGCCGCTCATCATGCCCTCGCGCCAGCTTTGCGGCCGCCTCGGTGTCGTGCGGCAACAGCTCGAAAAACGGCTCCAGAAGCTCCGGCTTGAACTGAAAATTCGGCGGGAATTGCCACAGAAACGGACCCAGCCTGTGCCCCAGCGCCAGCACTCCGGAGGCAAAGAAGTTTGCCAGCGCCTGGCGCGGTTCGCGCAGCCGCAGCAGATGCGTGACGAACCGCGAGCCCTTCACCGAAAAGACAAAGTCCTCCGGGGTTGCGGCCGCCCAGCGCTGGTAGCTCGACGGCCGCTGCAGCGAGTAGAACGTGCCGTTGATCTCGATGGTGGGAAAACTCCGCGCCGCAAACTCCAGCTCGCGCCGGTGCGGCAGCTTTTTCGGATAGAAGACGCCCCGCCATCCAGGGTAGGTCCACCCGGAAATGCCGATGCGAACTGTGCCGTGTGCCCTCACATTCGGCATGGAGTCACCCAAACCACCCCGCGGTTGCATGGATTCCGGGCGGAGTGATGCGCTGAAGCGGCACTGCCGATAAAATCGATGCAGATAAGTGTTTGATTTTTCGTTTCGACAGGTGCCCACGTTGACTGCATCGACCGCGTCCGTCATGCCTTTTCAGGAATTGCTGCTGCGCCTCCAGACCTTTTGGGCGGAGCGTGGCTGCGTGCTGGCCCAGCCTTACGACGTGGAGGTGGGCGCCGGAACCATGTCTCCGGACACCTTCCTGCGCGTCCTCGGCCCCGATCCCGTCTCCATCGCCTATACCCAGCCTTCGCGGCGTCCCGCCGATGGCCGCTATGGCGAGAACCCCAACCGCCTGTACAAGCACACCCAGCTCCAGGTCATCCTCAAGCCGCCGCCGGACGACATCCAGCAGGTCTATCTCGAATCGCTGGAAGCCATCGGCATTCGTCTGCGCGAGCATGACATCAAGTTCGAGGAAGATAACTGGGAGTGGCCCGTGGGCGGCGCATGGGGCGTCGGCTGGCAGGTGATGCTGGACGGCCTGGAGATCACCCAGTTCACCTACTTCCAGCAGTGCGGCGGCATGGACCTGGACCCCATCGCCGGCGAAATCACCTACGGGCTGGAGCGCATCGCGGCCTTTCTGCAGGATGTCGATTCCATCTACGACATCGTCTGGACCCGCGATCCGAAGACCGGCAAGGCCGTTACCTACGGCGACATCCGCCTCCAGGAAGAGCTGCAGCTTTCGGTCTATAACTTCGAGGCCGCCGACATCACAAAGCTCTGGGAGCACCTTCGCCTCTACGAGTCCGAATGCCAGGGGCTGCTGGACCAGTTCCATGCGCAGTTCAGCCCAAAGGCGGAGAAAGCTGCCGAACGCCACGAAAAGATTCACGAGCGCCTGGTTCACGACGGCGCACTCGAACCAGCGGAAGACACGCGCACCGCGCTCAGGCGCTTCCCCGTGCTGGGCGCTTATGAGCTTTGCCTCAAATGCTCGCACCTCTTCAATCTGCTGGACGCGCGCGGCGCGATCTCCGTCACCGAGCGCGTGGCCGTCATGGCCCGCATTCGCAGCATGGTGGTGGGCGTGGCCAAAGCCTATGCGGCGCAAAAACTGGAAGCGGGGGCCTAAGCGGAATCGATATGCCGAATTTGCTACTGGAAGCAGGACTCGAAGAAGTTCCGGCGCGCATGATCGCCGC
>DAHVZZ010000440.1:0-4250 GCA_027323785.1 Acidobacterium sp.
GCTGGCCTCTTCCGGCAGGCTCTCTGCTCCCTTGCCTCTTCGCTCCTCCAGGCCGCGCCCCCGGTTCATGCTTCAAACTGACTTTGCCGCCCAATTCGGTTAAGCGCAGCCGGCCGCTTCGCCCTTCGTTACCTTTTTCTATGCCGCGCCGCGCGCCCTTCCGCTAGTCTTATCTCAGACATTCTTTTGAATTTTTTCCGCGGCAGGGCGCATCCAAACTGCATACCCTGAACGGGAGTTCGTTCTCCCTCAGTTTGCTACGAAAGGGCTCTTTTTCGTGCCGGAGGCTGTTGTTCGCGTTTCCAGATATTCCTGTCTCCCGCGTCTGACGGCCGTGCGCCTGCTCGCGGCGTCGCTTCTGCTGGCGGCTGTGCCGGCTCTCGCCCAGGAGGCCGGCGCCGGCGCAGTAGCCGTCCCCTCCGCTCCCATCCAGATTCCGCAGCCTCAGATCGGCCCCTCCACCTACCAGGGCAGTGTCGCCACAGAAAAAGTCGCTCCTGGCGTTTTGCCTTTGTCTCTCGCTGACGCCATGCAGCTCGGCCTTCAGCACAATCTCGGGCTCATCCTGACCACGCAGAGCATCTCCACCGCCCGTGGCCAGCGCCTCGAGGAACTGCAGTCGCTGCTCCCCACCGTCACGGCCACCGCCCGCGAAGCCGTCCAGGAAAGCGACCTCCAGGCGGAGGGTCTTCGCATCCCCGGCTTTCCCGCCATCATCGGCCCCTACGGTTACACCGATATTCGCGGATCGCTCAATTGGTCCCTGCTCGATCTCTCCTCCCTCCGCAACTACCTCGCGGAAAAACACAATTTTGAGGCCGCAAAGCTCTCCGCTCAGGATGCTCGCGATCTCGTCGTCCTCACCGTCGGCAACGCCTACCTCACCGTCATCGCCGACCAGGCTCGTGTCAAAGCCGACCAGGCCCAGGTCAGCACCGCGAAGCTCTCGCTCAATCAGGCCGTTGCCAACCATCAGGCCGGCGTCTCCCCCATGCTCGACGAGCTGCGTGCCCGCGTCGACTACCAGAGCGAAGAGCAGACGCTGATCGCCGCTCGCAATGCCGTCGCCAAGGACAAAATCGCCCTCGCTCGCGCCATCGGCCTGCCCCTCGCCCAGAAATTCAGGCTGACCAGCTCTGAGCCCTACAAGCCCCTGAATCACCTCGACTCGCAACAGGCCATTCAGGAAGCCCTCGCCAATCGCTCCGATCTCAAAGCTCTGGAGCAGCGCGTCAAGGCCGCGGAGCTGGCTCGCAAGGCCGCCACCGATGAGCGCCTGCCCACCGTGAAATTCTCCGGCGACTACGGCGATATCGGCATCAACCTCGCGCATTCGCATGGTACCGGTGACGCCGTCGGTTCGCTCAATATGCCTCTTTTTGAGGAAGCGAAGCTGCGCGGCGACGCCCGCATGGCCCAGTCCCAGCTCGATCAGGAAAAAGCCAAACTGAGCGATCTCCGCGGACAGATCGCCGCCGATGTCCGCGACAGCATCCTCGATATCCGGACGTCCGAAAAACTCGTCCAGGTCGCAAAAAGCAACGTCGCCCTCGCCAGGGAAGCCCTGAGCGAGGCCCAGCAGCGCTACAAGGCCGGCGTCTCAGATAATCTCGCCGTTTCCCAGGCCCAGCAGGCCGTTGCCGTTGCCGACGAGCGGTACGTGGACAGCGTTTATCGTCAAAACATAGCCAAGTTATCTCTGGCGCGCGCCCTCGGCGTTGCCCAGTCCAGTTATCAGCACTATTTGGGAGGAAAGTAAGCGTGGCGCAGGAATCCGAGCAGTCCGTACAGGAAATCCAGGAGGAACAGCCCGAGACTCCAAAGCCGCGTTCCCGCCGCCGGTTTGTCGTTATCGGCGTTGTCGCGGCTTTGATCGTCGGCGCCGTTCTCTACTGGTGGCATTCCACTTATTACGAAGAGACTGACGACGCCCAGATCAACGGCAATATCGTCCAGATCAGCTCCCGCATCCAGGGCCACGTCAAAGGCGTCTTCGTTCAGCAGAACCAGTACGTCAAGGCTCACACCCTTCTGGTTCAGATTGACCCCGCTGTCTACGAAACCGCCCTCCAGCGCGCCGAAGCCAATCTCGAAGCCGCCGAAGCCCGCTACGAAGCCGCCCGGGTCAATGTCCCGGTCATGCACGTGAACACCGGCGCCAATCTCAACAACGCGAACATCGGCGTGCAAACCGCGCTCGAATCCGTCACCGAGGCCGAAAACCAGCTCAAAGCCGATCAGGCTCGCGTCGTCGCCGCCCAGGCCAATTACAAAAAGGCTAAGGCCGATCTCCGCCGCTATACCACCCTGGTCAAAAAGGACATCATCTCCAGGCAGAAGTACGACGCGGCTGAGGCTGTAGCCGATGCCGATCAGGCTGCCGTCGATGAAGCTCAGGCCGACGTCGTCGTCGCCCAGAATGCCGTTCGCGTCGCACATGACCGCGTCATCCAGGCCCGCTCCAGCCTCAACTACGCCAGAACAGCCCCACAGCAGGTTGAAATCGAGAAGGCCAGAGCCGACCAGGCCGCCGCCGACGTCGCCCAGGCTCGCGCCGCGCTGGCCCAGGCCAAACTGAATCTGCAGTACTGCCAGATCCACGCACCCACTTCCGGAATCGTCACCACCAAGAGTGTCCAGCCCGGGCAGAACATCTCCATCGGCCAGGCCCTCATGACCCTCGTCTCCCTCAACCATGTCTGGGTCACCGCCAATTTCAAGGAAACCCAGCTCCAGCAAATGCGTATCGGCCAGCACGCTGTCATCCACGTAGACGCCTACGACCGCGACTACGACGGCCAGGTCGCCGAAATCGGCGGCGCTACCGGATCCATGCTCAGCCTCTTCCCTCCGGAAAACGCCACCGGCAACTACGTCAAGGTAGTGCAGCGCATTCCCGTTCGCATCGACCTCACCAAACCGAGCCAGAACAAGGACCACCTGCTCCGCCCCGGCATGTCCGTCGAGCCAACCGTGCGCATCAAGTAGCCCCTGGGCCTCAAATCGTAATCGGTTGATATCACAATGACGGCGCGGGGATCTAAGTCCCTGCGCCGTCCTGCATCGACCCTGCTGGCGCGCTCACCGCTGCCCGGCCGCGCAGTCCAACAACAAGCACCGTCCGCCTGCATTGAGGCACAATGAGGGGAGGCTCTTCAAAGGCCGCCGATGCTTATCCGTCATTCCATTCCAGTTTCCGCTCTCCTCCTCGCCGGATCGCTCGCGGCCGCGCAGACCGCTCCAGCTCCAGCCGCAGCCAGGGTAAAGCCCGCCCCAGCCCGCACCACCACCCCCTCGGCGTCGAAGCCCGACATCATCACCGTACCCGCCGGAACCCGCGTCCTCCTGCAGCTCAAGAGTTCCATCAACACAAAAAGCGCCCGCCCCGGCGACGGCGTCTACCTCACTTCCATCTTCCCTGTCGTGGCCGATAACCGCGTCGTCATTCCCCCCGGCGTTTACGTCCAGGGTGTCGTGGACAGCGTCGTGCACCCAGGCCGCGGCTTTGGCCACCGGGCCAAACTCAACATGCACTTCACCTCCATGATCTTTCCCAACGGGTCGGTCGTGGATATTCCCGGTGTCGTCAACAGCCTGCCCGGCGCGAAAAACCAGTCCGTCCGCAACCGCGAAGGCACCATCGAGCAGACCGGCGGCGGCCACCGCGGCCGCAATGCGGCTCAGACCGCCAGAATTGCCGTCCCAACCGGCGCCACGGTCGGTTCCATCGGCGGCCTCGGCTCCGGACATCCCATGGCCGGTGGACTCGAAGGCGCAGCTGCCGGACTCGCTGCCGCCGGTGTCGTTGCACTCTTCACCCGTCGAGCCCAGGTCAATATCCCCGCTGGAACCCAGATCGAAATGGTCCTGCAGCGCCCGCTCGAACTCACCCCGGCCAATCTCCGCAGTGGCTCCCCAGCGGAAATGGTCCCAGTCCCCAATCAACCTCAGCCGCTCCCCAAACCGGCTCTCCATCGCCGCCACCGCATCCTTTGTCCGGCGGGGAGCCTCGGATGCAGCTAATTCATCTTCAGGAGTATCCCTGATCCGTGACCAAAAGTAGTCTTCGCGCATGGGCGCGCGATCTCGTTATCTCGGTTCTCGCCTCGGTCTTCATCATCACTGTTCTCTGGCAGCCGGTTCGGGTGGAAGGCACCAGCATGCAGCCCGGACTGATGAATCACGACCGCCTGTTCATCAATAAATTCTTCTTCCGCTTTGAGAAGATTCACCGCGGCGAAATTGTCGTC
>DAHVZZ010000450.1:0-6900 GCA_027323785.1 Acidobacterium sp.
CGAGGATCTGACCCCCGGCGAGGCGCAGCCCGAAGACGACGAGTCATTCGAGCTCCAGTTTGTCCCGCTTTCGGAACTTCTGCGGCTCATCGATGCCGGAAAAATCCTCGATGGCAAAACCATAACCTCAGCCCTGCTCTACGCCCGGCGGGCCGAACAACGGGCGAAGTAACAGGTTACTTTCACGACACGGAAAACCAAACGAAGGGGCGGCGCGTCTTTAAGGACAAGCAGGTTGGCATCGCCAACTGGAATCTGCCCGAGAGGAAGGTTCGTGTTCGTGGCTCAGTACAAAGGCAAGGTTAAGTGGTTCAACAACGCGAAGGGTTATGGGTTCATCGGACGTGACGACGGACCCGATGTGTTCGTCCATTACAGCGCCATCCAGGTGGACGGATACAAGAGTCTCAAAGAAGGCGACGATGTCGAATTCGATATCGTCCAGGGGCAGAAAGGTCCACAGGCAGATCAGGTGGTGCGGGCTCGCGAAGTCGCCTGAACAGCACCTCCAGTCTTTTTCATATCTTTCATAACCATCTCAGGCACTCTCTTCAGCAGGAAACTCCCGCCCCGGATGCGGCACACATCCCATGTGGCCGTTTCCCGGGCTTCACCCCTGTGGAGCGATCCACAGCAGCACTGGCTCTCTGGTTTCCCTTTCCGGAAACATGGTGTAATCGAGGTGCGGCCCGCATCCAGGCCGCCGCGTGCCCATGGATAACCGCTCGATTGCCCAGTTGCTGGCGGAGACGGCCGACCTGCTGGAGATCGGCGCGGGAGATCCTTTTCGCATCCGTTCCTACCGGCGCGCCGCCGAAGTGGTGGAATCCCTGACCATTCAGCTCAGCACCATTGCCGTCGACGCAAAAAAACTCCAGGAAATCCCTGGCATCGGCAAGGGCATGGCCACCAATATTCAGGAAATCGAGCGAACCGGCACGCTCCCCCTGCGCGAAGAATTGCTGGCGAAATACCGCCCGACCATGCTCGATCTGCTGCGCCTGCCGGGCATGGGCCCTAAAACCGTGGCCCTCCTCTGGGACGCGCTCCAGATCGGCAGCGTCGAGGAACTGGAAGCCGCCATTGCCGCCGGCCGCCTCACCGGCCTGCCCCGCATCGGCGAAAAGCTGATTGAAAAACTGCGCAAGGGCATCGAGGACCACAAACAGCACAGCGGGCGATTCCTCATCGACGTCGCGGAAACCGAAGCGCAGAAACTGATCGCATACCTGCGGCAGTTTCCGGGCTTCACCACCATCCTTCCGGCCGGATCGCTGCGCCGCGGCCGCGATACAGTCGGTGACCTGGATATTCTTGCCACCGGCCCCGCCTGCGCGGAGGACTGCGTGAGCGCGGCCGCCGAGTACGTCGCGAACTATCCTCCAGTGGCAACGCTGCTGGCCAAAGGACAGAACAAAGTCAGTTTCCGCCTGCGCAGCGGCCTCCAGATCGATGTCCGGCTGCTCCCGGAGAAATCCTGGGGAGCCGCACTGCAGTACTTCACCGGTTCAAAGATGCACAACGTCAGCATCCGCCAGCGAGCGCTGAAGCGCGGCTACACCCTCAGCGAATATGCGCTGGCGCGTGTGGACGACGGCTCGACTGTGGCCGGCGCCACCGAAGAAGAAATCTACAAGGCGCTGGGCCTGGACTGGATCCCCCCGGAGCTGCGCGAAAACAACGGCGAAATCGAGGCCGCCGAAAAGCACCAGCTGCCGAAGCTGATCGAAGAAAAAGACATCCGCGGCGACGTCCACATGCATACGCACGCGACCGACGGCAAATGCTCCATCCGCGAAATGGCCGAAGCCGCACTGGAGCGCGGATACGAGTACATCGCCATCACCGATCACTCGAAAAACCTCGCCATGACCAACGGCCTCGACGACAAACGCGCCCTCTAACAAATCCGCAAAATCCGCCAGGTCAACGAGGAGATGGAGGGCCGGATTCGCATCTTCCCTGGCATCGAAGTGGACATCCTGGCCGACGGCGCTCTGGATTTGTCCGACGAGGTTCTGGCGCAGATGGACGTGGTGATCGGCAGCGTCCATACCCTGTTCAATCAGCCCACCGAACAGATGACGGCGCGCGTCCTGAGAGCCATGGAAAATCCGCATCTGCGCATCCTCGGCCACCCGACCGGGCGTCTGTTGCTGCGCCGCGAGCCGTTTCAGATGGACCTCGACACGATTCTGCGGCGCGCCGCCGAGCTGGGTGTCGCCGTGGAGCATAATGCTTATCCGGAACGCCTCGACCTCTGCGACCGCGATCTGCGGCTGGCGAAAGAACTGGGCTGCCTCATCACCATCAACACCGACTCGCATCACACCAGTCATCTGAGCAAGATGCGATACGGTGTCCGGCAACTGCGTCGCGCCTGGCTGACAAAACACGACGTGCTCAATACCCTAAGTGCAGACAAATTTCTGAAAGCGCTGCGGCCGCGACCGGCCTGAGATAACCGAAGGAGAAAGCCTGCCCCTATGTCCGACAGAAGCGGTTCGGGAATCAACCCCATCCTGGCGGTAATCGGCGCCATCGTGATCGCCGGAGGAATTATCGCCGGATATCTGTGGTCGACCTGGACGGGTCCGGTCGAGCAGGGCCAGCTCCTGTCTCTGACCACCTATTCCATCCATCGCGAACTCTCCACCGGCCGTGCGCTGGGCGGCCTGGTGGGCGCGAAAGACATTTACGACGAGGAGATTGTCGTGGCCGACGTCAAGATCAGGAGCACCACGAAGATGCCCCTGTACCTGAACGATATGTGGGCCAATCTCACCCTCGACGACGGCACGGAGGTCCACAGCTCCGGAGCCAGCAATCAGAGCTATAACAAGGTCTTCATCGCTTATCCAAAACTTGCGCCGGTGAAAACGCAGCCCATCCGCCGCAACATTACGATTCAGCCTGGCCAGGTCCTCGAGGGGCAGATGATCTTCAACTTCCCCATCAGCCAGAAGCAGTGGGAAGGCCGCAAAGATTTCAAAATCCACGTGAGGTTCCTGCATCACCGGATCCTGATCCTGGATCATCCCGGCAAAGTCGCAACGGTGGGAAAGAACTAGATGTTTGCCAAAGCGCAGCGCGTCCACTTCATCGGAATCGGCGGAATCGGAATGAGCGGCATCGCCGAGATCCTGCTCAATCTCAAATACCCCGTCAGCGGATCGGACCTGCGCCGCTCGCCCGTCACAGAGCGGCTGGCGTCGCTGGGCGCCAGCGTCTTTGAGGGACACGCCGCTGCCAACGTCGTCGGCGCCGGTGTGGTCGTGATCAGCTCCGCAGTCAACGAGCGTAATCCCGAAGTAGTCGAGGCCCGCACCAGAAAAATCCCCGTCATCCAGCGCGCGGAGATGCTGGCCGAACTGATGCGCATCAAGTACGGCATCGCCGTCGCCGGCATGCATGGCAAAACCACCACCACCTCCATGGTGGCTGCGGTGCTGACGGCCGGCGGCCTCGACCCCACCGTCGTCGTCGGCGGACGCGTCAACACCATCGGCTCCAACGCGCGCCTGGGCCAGTCGCATTTTCTCGTCGCCGAAGCCGATGAAAGCGACCGCTCCTTCCTCCGCCTCTCACCCATTCTGGAGGTCGTCACCAACCTCGATCGCGAGCACATGGACTGCTACCGTGATATGAGCGACGTCGAAGACGCCTTCGTGGAGTTCATGGACAAGGTTCCCTTTTACGGTGCCTGCGTCGCCTGCCTGGACGATGCCCCGCTCGCTCGGATTCTGCCGCGCGTGCGCCGCCGGGTCTTCACCTATGGCGCCTCGCCACGAGCCGATTTTGTTATGCGGCAGCTCCCCTCAGCGCCACTCTCCCCCGATTGCGGCGACCGAGCCTGCCTCTCGCGTTTTGAAGTCGCCGCGGGCGGCGAAGTCTACGGACCGCTGGAACTCCACGTCCCCGGCGCGCACAACGTCCTCAACGCCACCGCTGCCGTCGCCATCGCCGCCCAACTGGAAATTCATCCCGAGGCCATTGCCGAAGGCCTGAAATCTTTCCGCGGCGTGGACCGGCGTTTCCAGACCAGAGGCTGTGCACACGGTGTCACCGTCGTGGACGACTATGGTCACCATCCAACTGAAATTCGGGCCACGCTCCGGGCCGCGCGCGACTGTGGCTACGGCGCCGTGCACGTCATCTTTCAGCCGCACCGCTTCACCAGAACCCGTGACCTGATGGACGAGTTCGTACATGCCTTCGATGACGCCGCCTCCGTCCAGATCCTGGATATCTACGCCGCCGGTGAGGAGCCAATTGACGGCGTGACCGCGCAGAATCTGGTGCGTTCCATCGGACGGCGCGGCGTCGAATTTGCCGCTTCTTCCGAAGAAGCGATTAGCCGGGCCGTGGATCGCGCCTGCGAAGGCGATGCCATCCTCACGCTGGGCGCCGGCAGTGTTTCCCACCTGGCCCCCGCCGTGGTCGAGCGACTCCAGACGCAGCCTTCCGCGTCCTTCCTTCCCTGAAATCCTCGCCCGGTCAGCCCGCTGCAATTCCCAAACGGATCTGAGGCAGACACCGTCCGCACCCGGAAAGCTGCCTCTCCGGTGGCGCTTCAATCAATTCCACCCTCAGCGGATGACTTTCAGCGCACCGCGGAAGAGTGCGTCGAAATCCTCCCCCGCTGCCTTATCCTTCCCTACGGCGGTCTCAATGGCTTTCTGCGCTGCCGGCCGCTGGTATCCCAGGTTCACCAGCGCCGACAGCACATCCTCAGCGGCGGGCGCGGTCATGGTCCCCGTCGCGGGGGCGGTGGCCAGATCTTCCAGCTTTTCCCGAAGTTCCAGCACAAGCCGTTCCGCCAGCTTCTTGCCTACGCCCGGAATCCGGGTCAGCGTGGCATGGTCCTGCGCACGAATCGCAGCCACCGTACGCTCCGGATTCAGACCGCTCAGAATCGTGACCGCCAGCCTCGGCCCCACGCCGGAAACAGTGATCAGCCGTTCGAAAAGACGCTTTTCGTCCCGTTCGAGAAACCCGAAAAGGGCAAGACTGTCCTCGCGAACATGCGTGTGGATGTACATCGATACCTCGCCACCCTCGGCGGGCAGCGCGGTAAAAGTCGGCACGCTGATGGTGACGTCATAGCCGACACCGCCGGCTTCAACAATGGCCTGGCCCGGAGCTTTGGCGAAAAGCCGCCCCCGCAGATGCGCAATCATATCGATTCAAGCTTACAGCCTGGAGGCAGTCGCGCCCGATGTAGCCGCAGCCTGCGGGCTCATGGCCGCTGCCGCTCCTGAAGCGCCGCGAAGTTCCCCACAAAAGCAGCACCCCCAGGAAGAGTGTCCGCGCACAGCAGCTAAGCATCTGACGGATGATTTCACTCGTTCACGCCCACTGCGTCTGCGTGTTTCGCAGTGGAACCTGCAATAGAAATGATGCAGCCAGTCTGAGTAAGCCAGGATTGGCTTGAGCGATGCACTGGGGGTGCCTTTAAGTAGGACGCTCCAGATCGCAGGAAGTTTCACAAGTCAGACTAGTCCAATACGTGAGCCGCAATTCTTACTCGCTGAATGTAAGTTTTTGACTAACGATCAGCCTGGTGACTCATCCCTGATTTACCCCGGCCGAGCCATGTCCGCCAGCGGGAGATACATCATGGAACTCCGCTGCTCGTCCGGAAACCGAGGGATGTTCGGATTCCGCCTCCCACAGCGGCAGCTCAATAACCACCGCCCCCCCGCGCGGTTCCAGATTCACCGCCGAAATCGCCCCGCCATGCTCCTGCACAATCGCGTAACAGATGCTCAGCCCCAGTCCCATGCCCTCGCCGGGAAGGCGCGTCGTGAAGTACGGGTCGAATGCGCGCGCTGGATCGGCAAAGCCCTGGCCATTATCTGCAAACGCAATCTCCATTCCTCGCGGAACCACCCCCACCTCCACCGTGAGGCGGCGCTCTTCGTTCGCCGGAAGTTCCTCCAGTGCGGACATGGAGTTGCGAAAGATCTGCAGAAACACCTGGCGCATCTGCTCGCCGTCGGCGCGAATCAGCGGCAGTTGCTCCGGCACCTTGAGCCGCAGGCGAATACGCGATCGCTCCAGATCGTGCCGGGTCACCTTCTGGATGTCCTGCAGCAGCGTCTCGACCGATACCGGCGAATGCCCTCCGGGCGCAGCACGCCGGAACCGCATCAGGCTCTCGATAATCTGCTTCATGCGCCGCGCCTCGTTCAGAATCACCAGCGCATGCTTCTGCGCCGGACCATCGCTCTCGGCCAGCAGTTCCGCAAAACCCGTCACCGCCGTCAGCGGATTGTTCAGCTCGTGCGCCACGCCCCCGGCAAGCTGCCCCAGTCCGGCCAGTCTCTCCGATTGCATCAGCCGGCGAAGCAACACCAGATGCTCCCGCGATGACCCGATCCTGGATACCAGCATCTCCAGCGGCAGCACATCTTCGGCCAGCAGCGGCTCTTCAGGATTCCTGAGCCCCGCCAGCAGCAGCGCCCCCTGGAGCCGTCCATCCGTGGTCCGAATGCCCATCACGTAGGCTCGACGGAAATTCAACTGCAGCAGCTCGTCGCCGGGCCGCATCAGCGGCGTCAGGTCCATCAGCGTGAGGCTGCCCGCCACCCGCGAAAAATAGTTGCCCCGCGCCACCTCCAGCGTCCTGGCCTCGTTGGTCTGCCGGGCCAGCGAATCCAGCGCCCCCTCCAGCACCCGGTCCATCCCGGCGCTGCCCGCCAGTCGAAAATTCCCATCCACCCGATGCAGGAAGATCGCGGCCTGGCGGAATCGGCTTACACCCGCGATCGTTTCACAGACGCGGTTGTATTGCCCGCTCTCCTCGTCAAACGGCGTGTCCGCCAGATAGATCGAGGTATATTTCTCCATCTCCACGCGGGTCCGGCGGTCTCGCTGCTGCGCTGCCAGATTGGAGGC
>DAHVZZ010000462.1:0-4428 GCA_027323785.1 Acidobacterium sp.
CGCTGCAGGCGCTGGAACTGGGAGCGGTGGAGGTTATCGCCAAGCCGCAGATGGGCACGCGGCAATTTCTTGAGGACTCGCAGATCATGCTCTGCAATGCGGTGAAGGCCGCGGCCCGGGCACGGATGCGGCCGCGCCGGCTGCGGGAGGTGCAGCCGAAGCTGACCGCCGATGTGATTCTGCCGCCGGCGCTCCACGCGATGGCGGAGACAACCGAAAAGGTGGTGATGGTGGGAGCCTCGACAGGCGGCACCGAGGCGCTGAAGGTGCTGCTGGAGAACCTGCCTGCCGATTGTCCGGGGATTGTGATCGTGCAGCACATGCCGGAGTTGTTTACGCGGGCGTTTGCGGCGCGGCTGGATGGGCTGTGCGCCATCACCGTGAAGGAGGCAGCCACGAACGACAGCGTTCTGCGGGGGCAGGCGCTGATCGCTCCGGGCAATCACCATCTGCTGCTGAAGCGCAGCGGAGCGCGGTATTACGTGGAGGTGAAGGATGGTCCGCTGGTCTGCCGGCATCGGCCGTCGGTGGATGTTCTGTTCCGTTCGGCGGCGCGGTATGCGGGGCGCAACGCGGTGGGGGTGATTCTGACGGGGATGGGCGACGACGGGGCGCGCGGGATGCTGGAGATGAAACAGGCGGGGGCGGCGACGATAGCGCAGGACGAGGCGACCTCGGTGGTGTTCGGCATGCCGAAGGAGGCGATCAAACTGCAATGTGTGGACCGGGTGCTGCCGCTGGAGTCGATTGCCGGCGCTGTTCTCTCCTCGTGCCGCGTGTGAAATGGATGCAGAGTGGGGTGTGAGCGGGGCTTGGTTTTGCAGGAGTGTTGTCGCTCTTACTCCGCGCGCAGGGCTTCGATGGGATCGAGCCAGGCGGCTTTGCGGGCGGGATAGTAGCCGAAAGCGATGCCCACGAGTGCCGAGAAGAAGACGGCGAGGAGGACGGCGCCGACGCTGACGACGGTATTCCAGCCGGCGAGAAGGGAGATGACGACCGAGGCGCCGATGCCCAGGACGACGCCGGCGAGACCGCCGGTGATGGAGAGGATGACCGCCTCGATGAGGAACTGGGAGAGAATGTCGCGGGTGCGGGCGCCGACGGCCTGACGGAGGCCGATCTCGCGAGTGCGCTCGCGGACGGAGACGAGCATGATGTTCATGATGCCGATTCCGCCGACGATGAGGGAGACGGAGGCCACGGCGGCGAGCATGAGGGACATGATGCGGGACGAGGCCTGCTGCGCTGCGAAGATCTCCTGCATGGCGCGGATGGAGAAGTCATCTTCTTCGGCGGGAGTGAGCCGGTGACGCTGGCGCAGGAGGGCGGTTGCTTCCTCCTGGGCGCTGCTGGTGCGCTGGGTGCTTTTTGCCTGGAGAATGATTGCGTCCACGGCATCGGCGTTTGCCGATTTGATGCCGATGACTTTTCGCTTGGCCGTGGAAATGGGGAGCAGCACGATGTCGTCCTGATCCTGGCCCATCGGGGATTGTCCTTTGGCTTCGAGCACACCGACGACGGTGAAGGGGACGTTTTTGATGCGAATGGAACCGCCCACCGGGTCTCTGTCTCCGAAGAGGTTGGTGGCGACGGTGGGGCCGAGCAGGGCGACCTTGTTGGCGGATTCGACGTCCTGCTGCGTAAAGGGAGCGCCCTGAGCCACGCGGATGTCGCGAATCTCAAGAAAGGACGGGGTGGTACCGATGAGGATAGTCGCCCAGTTGCTGTTCTCCTGAACGATCTGGGCGCCGCCGCGGACCATGGGCGCGGCGGCGGCGACGTCAGGGCACTGCGCGGCCAGCTCGCGGGCGTCCGATTCGGAGAGCGTGAGCACATTGCCGGTGCCCATGCGCATGCCGGAACTGGTGAGGCTGCCGGGCAATACGATGATGACGTTGCTGCCGATGCTGGCGATTTGTTCCTGGATGCGCTGCTTTGCTCCGGAGCCGATGGCGGCGGTGGCAATGACCGCGGCCACACCAATCACGATGCCCAGCATGGTCAGCGCGGAGCGGAGCCGGTTGACATGAAGAGCGCGCAGAGCGATGCGCGTTGCGGAAACAAAGCGCTTCACGGCAGAACCTCCGGGACGGTTTCCGGAAGCTCGCGGAGCGGAGCCGGATTGCCCCGGTCGTCGGCAATCCGGCCATCGAGAAAGCGAATGATGCGGGTGGCGAAGCGGGCGACATCTTCGGAGTGAGTCACCACGATGACGGTGATTTGCCGCGTTCGATTGAGGCGGGCAAAGACACGCATGATCTCCTCGCCGGTGTGCGAGTCGAGCTGGCCGGTCGGCTCATCGGCGAGGAGAATCTCCGGCTCGGCGATGAGGGCGCGCGCGATGGCGAGGCGCTGCTGCTGGCCTCCGGAAAGCTGCGTGGGAAGGCTGTCCTGCCGCTCGGCGAGTCCCACGAGCGAAAGCACGGCGCGGCCGAGGTCGTCGGCGTCCGCCGTCTGGCCGCTGCGATAGAGCAGGGGGAGCTGCACATTTTCGAGAGCTGTCATTCGAGTGAGCAGATTGAAATTCTGAAAGACAAAGCCGACTTTGCGGTTGCGAATCTCGGCCAGCTGGTCACGATCCAGGTTTTCGACCGGAATGCCATCGAGCGAGTAGCGGCCTGAGGTTGGGCGATCGAGGCAGCCGAGGATGTTCATCAGGGTTGACTTGCCGGAGCCCGACGGCCCCATGATGGCCACGAAGGATCCTCGCTCGATGGTGATCGAGACGCCGCGCAGGGCATGAACCAGAACCTCGCCGAGCACGTAGGTCCTGGTCAGGTCACGGGTTTCAATCAGCTCGGCCATCTCTGAGCCTCACATTCCCGGCATCACGTCGCGGGCGTCACATTCTCGGCATCCTCGGCCCAGCCTGCACGCGGGAGTTTGAGGTATTGTTTTCGCGCGACGTTGCGCGCACCACGAGGCGATCGCCGGCGTGCAGACCGCTGGAGGCGAGGGCCGTGTATCGGCCATCGGATATGCCAAACCGAACTTCAACGGGTTTCAGTTTTCCCGCAGCGAGCACGTAGACGTAAGCCTTATCCGGCTGCGGGGCGGCGAGCCGGTTCTGCCTGAGCACGGCGGACGAAGGGCGGAAGCGGAGAACGGAGGTGGGCACCTTCAGTGTGTCGTCCGCTCTGGAGGTCAGAACCGTCACATTGGCGGTCATGCCCGGAAAGAGCCGCAGGCCGGAGTTGTCGACCGAGATCACCACATCGTAAGTGACGACGTTCTGGGCGACGATCGGAGCTTTGCGGATTTCCGAGACACGGCCATCGAACGAGAGTCCTGGGTACGCGTCCACGACAAAGGTTGCGCGCTGGCCGGGAGCTATTTTTCCGATGTCCGATTCATCGACGTTGGTGTCTACCTGCATCTTCGTCAGATCCTGAGCGATCTCGAAGATGGTGGGAGGGTTCAGGGTGGAAGCCACGGTCTGGCCCACGTCCATGCGCCGGGCGACGACGGTGCCATCGACGGGCGCGGTGATTCGAGTGCGGTCGAGGTTGATTTGTGCCTGCCGTTGCGACGCTTCCGCCTGGTGTTCCTGAGCTTCCGCGGAAGCCAGCTGATGCTTTGCGACCTGGACGGAGGCCTGGGCCGAGCGGACGGCCTCCTGAGCCGCTTTGACCTGGGCGACATCGGCGGCGGACTGTCCGCGCGCGGCCTGCCAGTTTGCCCACGCGGTGTCATGAGCCTCGCGGGAGACGATGCCCTGCTGAAAGAGGCGGCTGGCGCGCTGCCACTGCTGGCTGGCATTGAGGGCGGTGGCAAAGTCTTTTGCGGCGGTGGCTTCGGCCGTTTTTTCGCTGGCGGAAGCGGCGCTCAGATCCGCGTGAGACTTGGCGAGCTGCGCCTGGGTGATGAGGGTGGCAGCGTGAGCGGAGCGCGCGGAGGCGGTTGCCTGATCGAGCTGCGCGCGAAATACCTCGGGATCGATGAGGGCGACAAGCTGGCCTTTGCGGACTTTGCTGTTCCAGTCTGCGTAGAGCGCTTTGATGTTGCCGGATACCTGACTGCTCACCAGCACCTGGACGACGGCATTCAGAGTGCCGGTTGCGGTGACTCGGGACTGCACGGAGCCGCGTTCCACGGGGACTGTTTCGTACTGAATCGCCTGATTGCGGTGGGTTCGCCAGACGAGGACGCCGACGGCAATCGCGAGAAGCGAGAAGGCAACGGCAGCTCGGCGGACCCACTTTGTACGGGCCGATCCGGAGTGGGGTGACGCGCCGGGCGGCGGCTCGACCTGTGACGGTACCGAACCCATGGCACACCTTCTGCCGGAGGATGGTAGGGGCAGGGGCGGATTCCCGCTGTGACACGGGTCACGGGGATGGGCATTCGATTGGCCAATATCAAACGCGCGGCATGCGGAGGCTTCGTATCATCCTGAGCGGCCGGACGTTCAGGGCAGCGCGGGAGGCG
>DAHVZZ010000467.1:0-8894 GCA_027323785.1 Acidobacterium sp.
ACGGCGACGGTGGCGCTGGGTGTGCTGGGGCTGCTGGGCGCCATGCTGGTGATAACCGGGATCTTCGGATTGGCGGCGTATGTGGTGAGCCGGCGGCTGCGCGAGCTGGGCATCCGGATGGCGCTGGGCGCGGGGCAGGCACAGATTCTGAGAGCGGCGCTGGGGAGGGCCTTCCGACTGCTGCTGATCGGCTCGGCGGCCGGCATTCTGCTGGGGGTGCTGGCGACGAAGGTGCTGGCGATGATTGTCTACGCGGCGACGCCGGACGATCCGGTGGTGCTGGGCGGTGTGGTGGTGGCGATGACGCTGCTGGGGCTGGTGGCGGCGTGGATTCCGGCGCAGCGGGCGCTGGCCGCGGATCCGATGATGCTGCTGCGGGATGAGTGAGGAAGCTGAAGGGCGGTTAGCGGGAAGCTGTTAGCAAAGGGCGCTTAGCAAAAAGCTGTTAGCGAGAAGCGTTTAGCGAAATAGCGGTTAGCTGAGGGCACTCAGCGAAAGGCAGTGGTGCGGGGAGAGACGATGATTGCGGATATTCGATTTGCGCTGCGGCAGCTAAGGAGGTCACCTGGTTTTACGCTGACGGCAGTGCTGACGCTGGCGCTGGGGATCGGGGCGAACACGGCCATCTTTACGCTGGTGGATTCGATCATGCTGCGGCCGCTGCCGTATCCGCAACAGGGACGGCTGGTGGAAGTTGGCTACGGCGATGGGGCGACAGGGTGGTCCTTCTTTCCCAAGGGCTGGATTCAGGCGCTGGGCCAGCACTCGTCGGCTTTTGAGTCGGTGAGCGGGTTCGGGCCGGATGCGCAGTCGAACGTGGGGGACGGGATCTCGCCGCAACGAGTCTTTGGCGCCAGGGTGATGGCCAATGCCCTGAGCACGCTGCAGGTGTCTCCCGCGCTGGGGCACTTTTTCTCAGCGGACGACGCGATGGCAGGGCACGATCCTGTGGTGGTGCTGAGCTATGGCTACTGGCGGCAGCATTTTGCGGGCAGTGCGGCGGCGATAGGGCAGACCCTGCAGATCGATGGGGTGTCGCGGCGGATTATCGGAGTGATGCCGGCGGGCGTGCGGTTCCCGTACGCGGACACGCAGTTTCTGACGCCGGTGACGTTTAAGGGCGGGAATGCGGTGGATCCGTGGCTGAAGTTCGACCTGAGAGCGTTTGGGCGGCTCAAGCCTGGGGTGACAGCCGCGGCGGCCCAGGCGGATCTGCGGCGCATGCAGAAGGTGCTGCTGCCGCTGTTTCCGTGGCAGATGCCGGAGATCTGGGCGCGGGATATGACGGCGGTGCCGTTGCTGGAGTCGCAGGTGGGCGCGATGCGGCCGCGGCTGCTGCTGCTGTTTGCGGCAGTGGGGCTGATTCTGCTGATTGCGTGCGCCAATGTGGCGAACCTGATGCTGGCGCGGGCGGCGGGCCGGGAGCGGGAGATTGCGATTCGCGGCGCTTTGGGCGCGTCCGGAACGCGGCTGGTGCGGCAGCTATTGGCAGAGAGTGTGGTGCTGGGCGCGGTTGCCGGGGCGGTGGGGCTGATGGCGGCGGCGGCCAGCCTGCAGGCGCTGGTGACGCTGCTGCCGGCTAACACGCCGCGGCTGGCGGATGTGTCCCTGCACTGGCCGGTGTTTCTGTTTGCGGCCGGGGCATCGGTCGTGACGGGCTTTCTGTTTGGACTGCTTCCGGCGCTGCAGATGGCGTCGCCGAACCTGCGGGACTCGCTGCACGCGGGGAGCCGGAGTGTGGCGGGCAAGGCGGGGCAGTTTCGGCTGTCGATGATGCTGGTGATGGGGCAGATTGCGCTTTCGGTGGTGGTGATTGCCTCGGCGGGACTGATGCTGCACAGCCTGTGGAGTCTGTCGCGGGTGAATCCGGGATTCCGGACGGACCGGATTGTGACGGCGGAGGTCTCGCTGGATTCGGGAGCATGCCAGGCGGGGCGCTGCGAATCCTTTTACAGCACATTGCTGGACCGGGTGCGAGGGCTGCCGGGGACGGAAGAGGCGGCGCTGACGGATTCGCTGCCGCTGGATGCGCCGGAGGGCAATTACGTGTACGACGCGGAGGGGCATCCGCGCACGGCACGGCAGGGTGCGCGGGTGGCGACGGGACGCGTGGTGACGCCGGCGTATTTCGCGACTCTGGACATGAATCTGGAGCAGGGGCGGCTGCTGGAGACACAGGACGAGTCGGGCGCGAGCCGTGCGGTGGTGATCGACGAGCAGATGGCGCATCGGCTGTGGCCGGGGCGGAATCCGCTGGGTATGCACCTGTTGTCAGTGACAGATGAGCCGTTGCCGGCGGTCTGGGACCAGAGTAAGGCCGTGACCGTGGTGGGAGTGGTCGGCGACACGCACGAGGGGAGCCTGGCGGGCGGGCCGGCGGACGAGGTGTATTTGCCGATGACTGCGGCGCGGGAGAAGCCGGTGATGTACGTGATGCTGCGCACGCGGATGACCACCCAGGAGGCGGCACAGCAACTGCGCTCGCTGGTGGCCGCGATCGATCCGCAGGTTCCGGTGACGCGGGTGCGGACGCTGAACGAGGTCGTGGCGGCGAGCGAATCAGCTCCGCGGGCGCTGACGATTCTGCTGCTGACGTTTGGAATGCTGGCGGTGCTGATTGGCGGCGTGGGGGTGTACAGCCTGATCGCTTACATCGTGAGCTGGCGGACGCGGGAGTTCGGAATCCGGCTGGCGCTGGGGGCGCAGCGCGGGCACATTGTGCGCGGAGTGATGCGGCAGAGTCTGGCGCTGGCACTGGGCGGCTCGACTGTGGGGCTGGCCGCGGCAGCGATGGCGGCGCAGCTGCTGCGGCGTTTCCTGTTCGGCGTGAGCGCCCTCGATCCGGTGACGTTCTGCGCGGTTCCAGTGCTGATGACGGTGCTGGCTCTCATTGCGGCGTGGGTTCCGGCGCGGCGAGCCGCGGGAGTGGATCCGATGAAGACGCTGCGGATGGAGTAGCGGCGGGCCGTCGGCACGGGCGCAGGGATGTTGAGGGAAAACGAAAGGAGGAGCCGGTGTGGCTCCTCCTTTTTTCCTGTGGCTTTGCGGTGCCTGGTTACTGGCTTTCGGCGGGGAGGGCCTGATGAGGCGGGCGCTTCCGTTTGAACCGGCTGAGCAGGGTCTGGAGCATGATGTAGAGCACCGGGATGAAGAAGAGATTCAGGACGGTGGAGAGCAACATGCCGCCGATGATGGTGGTGCCGACAGCACGGCGGCCCAGTTCGCCCGCGCCGGAGGCGACGGCGAGGGGAATGACGCCGAGGATGAAGGCGAAGGAAGTCATGAGGATGGGCCGCAGGCGCAGCTCGGCTGCTTCGACGGCGGCATCGAGGATGCTGCGGCCCTGGAGGCGGAGCTGCTCGGCGAACTCGACGATGAGGATGGAGTTTTTGGCGGCGAGTCCGACGAGCATCAGGAGTCCGATCTGGACGTAGACGTTGTCGGCATAGCCGCGCCACGAGACCGCGGCCAGAGCGCCGAGGACGGCCATGGGAACGGCGAGCAGAATGATGAACGGCAGGGCGAAGCTCTCATAGAGAGCGGCCAGCGTGAGGTACACGACCACAATGCCGAGTCCGAAGATGATGATGGTTTTGCCGGCGGATTCGATTTCCTCCAGCGCCAGGCCGGTCCACTCGTAGGACATGCCCTGCATCATGTTTTTCTTTGCGACCTGCTCCATGGCCTGGAGCGCCTGGCCGGTGCTGTAGCCGGGAGCTGCGGAGCCGCTGATTTCGGCGGAGCGGAAGAGGTTGTAATGGGTGATGACCTGGGCGCCCGAAGTGTTCTCGAGGCGCACGAGATTGTCGAGCGGGATCATCTGTCCGGAGCTGGAGCGGACGTAGAACTGGCGGATGTCGCCGGCATTCTCGCGGAACTGCTGTTCGGCCTGGACGTAGACGCGGTAATTGCGGTTATTGAAGTCGAAATTGTTGACGTAGGCCGAGCCCATATAGACCTGGAGGGCGTCGGAGATTTGCGTGAAGGGCACGCCGAGGGCTTTGGCCTTTTCACGGTCGATGTGGACCAGCACTTCGGGATCGTTGGCCGTGAAGGTGGTGAAGACGCCGGTCAGGGCGGGATTGGCATTCGCCTGAGCGGCGATTTTGTGGGCCACATTGGCGAGATCGTCGAGGGTGTTGGTCCCGCTGTCCTGCAGCTCGAACTGGAAGCCGCCGAAGGCGCCGATGCCCTGAATGGCGGGGGGCTGGAGCGGCTCGATCATGGCTCCCGGAATGCGGAAGAACTCGCTCCGAAGCCTGGCGACGATGGCGGCGGCGGAATCCTGGGGTCCGGTGCGTTTGTCGTAGGGCTGCAGTGCGGCGAAGATCATGCCGTAATTGGGGGCGCTGCCGCTGAAGCTGAAGCCTCCGACGGCAAAGGAGCCAAGGATGTCCTTGTCCTTCGCCATGATGGCGGTGGCTTCTTCCTCGATATGGGTCGTGTAGGTGAGGGAGGCGCCCTGCGGGGCCTGGACGAGGACCATGATGACGCCCTGGTCTTCCTGGGGGATGAAGGCGGTGGGGACAGTGCGGTATTCATGGACCGCGCCCCAGAGGCCGAGGAAGAAGAGGGCGAGCATGATCCAGCGGATACGCATGACGCCGTGGATGGTGCGGGCGTAACCGCGGCCCATGGCGGCGATGGCGCGTTCGGCGGCATGCAGCAGCCCATGCTTGTTCTCCTCGCGGCGCAGCAGCAGGGCCGAAAGCGCAGGAGAGAGGGTGAGGGCATTGAAGGCCGAGATGGCGATGGAGAAGGCGATGGTCAGCGAGAACTGCTTATAGAGGATGCCGGTGGTGCCGGGGAAAAATGCGACCGGCACGAAGACCGCGATGAGCACCAGCGAAGTGGCGACGACAGCGCCGGTAACCTCGCGCATGGCGGCGGATGTGGCGTGGTGGGGCTCGCGGTCGCCGCCGGAGATGTGGCGCTGCACGTTTTCGATGACGACGATGGCGTCGTCGACGACGAGGCCGGTGGCCAGAGTGATTCCGAACAGCGTGAGGGAGTTAATGGAGAAGCCGAAGAGCTTGATGAAAGCGAAGGTTCCGACGAGGGCAACAGGAATGGTAATGGAGGGGATGAGTGTGGCGCGCCAGTCCTGGAGGAAGAAGAAGATCACCGCAATGACGATGACAATGGCTTCCACCAGGGTGATGAGAACCTCGCGGATAGAGGCGCCGACGACGGTCGTGTTATCAAAGGCGACGGCGTACTTGATGCCCGGGGGAAAGGATTTGGCGAGTTTGGCGAGCTCGGCTTTGGCGGCGCGGTCGACTTCGAGGGCATTGGCGTCGCTGAGCTGCTGGACGGCCAGGCCGACGGCCTCATGGCCGTCATATTGCAGGGTGCTGGAGTAGGTTTCGGCGCCCAGCTCGGCGTAGCCGACATCGCTGATGTGGATGAGGCCGGTGGGCGTGCTTTTGATAATGACGTTGTCGAACTGCTGCGGTGTGGTGAGGCGGCCGACCACATTGACCGAGATTTCGTAGTCCTGCTTCGGGTTGGAAGGCGGTGCTCCGAGTTCGCCCGCGGGAACCTCGATGTTCTGGTCCTGCAGAGCGCTGACGACGTCAGCCGCGGTCAGGCCGCGTGCGGCGAGTTTGACGGGATTGAGCCAGATACGCATGGCGTAACGGCGCTCGCCGAAGATATGCACATCGCCGACGCCGGGAATGCGCTTAAGGGCATCGACGACATAGACGTCCAGATAATTGCTGAGGAAGAGATTGCTGTACTGGCCGGTGGGCGAGTAGACGCCGGCGCCGAAGACGAAGGTGTTGTTGGCCTTGCTGACGGTGATGCCGGTCTGATTGACGGTGGCGGGGAGCTGGCCGCTGGCCGAGGTGACGCGGTTCTGCACGTCGACGGCGGCGATGTCGAGGGGGTAGCCGGTGCGGAAGGTGGCGGTGATGGCGCTGCTGCCGTCATTGGCGCTGGTGGAGGACATGTAGCGCATGCCGGGGACGCCATTGATGGCCTCCTCGAGCGGGATGGTGACGGCCGACTCCACCTCCTGGGCATTGGCGCCGATATAGGTGCTGCTGACGGAGACGGTGGGGGGAGCCAGCTGCGGATACAGGGAGATGGGCAGCGTGGGAATGACCACCGCGCCCGCCAAAATGATCAGCAGCGCGCAAACAGTGGCAAAGACCGGGCGATGAATAAAAAAGTCGACCAAGAATAGCCTCGCAGTTCGTTAGCAGCAGCCGTTATTCCATGCCTGGGTGCGGAGCGGCGCCCTTTTGGGGCGGGCCCGCATGCATGGGAATGACCGGCATGCCATCCATGAGCATCTGCGTGCCAGAGACGATCAGCTGCTCACCGCCGGAGAGCCCGTTTGTGACCGCATAAAAGTTGCCCACCGTCGTTCCGAGGGTGACCGGCTGTTCATGCGCGACATACTTGCCGGCGCCGGCCGGTTTTGCCAGAAAGACAAAGGCCTGCCCGCCGAGACGGGAGACGGCCAGCACGGGAACGATGGGATACGGGGCCATGCCCCAGATCACCTGCGCCTTGACGATCTGCTCGTTGCGCAGATTGGCTGAATGTACGGGCGCCTTGACCAGGATGCCCTGGAGGGCGTTGTCGACCTGAGGTGAGACAAAGTCGATGGCCGTTTTCTCGATCAGCTTACCGGTGTTATCGAGGATATTGACGTGCAGTCCGTTGCGCAGCTCGCCGGAGCGGTCCGTGGGCACGTAGATGTAAGCTTCGAGGCCGCTGGTGGCATCCAGCGTGGTGAGCTGGGTGCTGGAAGTGACGTAATCGCCAATGTGGACCGGAATATCGCCGACAATGCCGGAGAAAGGCGCCGTGACCCGATAGTAGGCGAGCTGCTCTTCCTGTGTTTTGAGGACGGCCAGGCCGGCCTGATAGTTGGCTTTGGCGCTGGCGTAGGCCTGCTGGGCCTGCTGCATGGCGTCCTTGCTGACGACGCCGTCGGAGTAGAGGGCGCGCTGGCGGCCGTACTGTTCGCGGTCGTAGTTGAGGACGGCCTCAAGCTGCGCATCGGTGGCTTTCTGAGACGCGACGGTGGCCTCCTGCTTGGAGGGGTCGATCTGGATCAGCAGCTTTCCGGCGCGAACGTGGTCTCCGGAACGGACCAGAATGCGGGTGATATTGCCGTTGACCTGAGGATTGATGACCGCCGAATGCCGCGATTCGATGGTGGCCACGTACTGGTCCGACTGCGGAACCGGCTGAGCGGCGATGGTGACCGTCTGTACAGGCAGAGCCTGCATATGGGGCACGGCAGATTTGGTCTGCGGCTTACCGCATCCGGCTACTCCGGCGAGGAGCAACAGCGGGAGCGAAGAGACTACAGCAGGGCGAACACGCGTCTTCACAACTGAGACCTCAGAAAAATAGGGTCGAACGGTGACCGGAATCGATTGTCCATACGAACCCAACAGGATACAGGACGAGGCCGCAGAGCACCCGGCACGGAAGTCATCTACCCAGGTATGGATAGCCTATTCGATTCGATCAGCCAGTCCGAGGGTTCAGAAATATCGGGATCTCAACTATATACGGGCGGGGAAGGCAAATAGTTGCAGGGGGGCGGTGGAAGAAAAACGAAGCGGGCCGTTCGATGATCGAACGGCCCGCTTCCGGGGGCCTGAAGGAACCGCAAAGTGGGCGTATTGCTTCAGACAGGTTCCTGTTTTTTGGGCAGGAAGAACGGCTCTTCCTGCCTTACGAGCCCGCTCTGGATTCGCCTCCAAAGAAGAGGCCGCACGTTTTCAACGGCCCTCCGGCGAGGGGCGTGAATTCCAGCATCGGCCTCGAGGAGGTTCTCTCGGCTCGCGTTTCCCTCCGGCTGTGAGTGTTCGGGTTTTTGAAGATGTCTCTCCTGCTGGGCGATTGAATCGACTGAGTTCGCTTTTCGGACATCCATCCTCCCTCAAAGGGTCTCAAGCATTACGTCCTGTGTAATTCGATTGCCTGAGACGGGAAGACGTTGCCAGCGTTCGCTACGAGGATGCCGGTCCGGAGGCGGCGTTGCGGGCACGCACTTTGAACCAGATGGGCGAGCCCTCGAATCCGAAGGCGGCGCGGATCTGATTTTCGAGGAATCGCTCAAACGAGAAGTGCAGCTGAACGTCCCGATCCGTGAACAAAACAAAGGTGGGAGGCGCGACGGCGGCCTGGGTCATGTAAAAGACACGGACGCGCTTCGACATGGGGACGGTGGCGCGCTGGAAGTCGACCTTTTCGAGGAAGCGGTTCATCTGGCCGGTGGAGACGCGCTTGCGGCGCTCGGCGGCGACCCGGAGGACGGTGTCCAGCACGCGGGAGACGTTGCGGCCTTCGGCGGCTGAAATGAAGATGACCGGGGCGTAGCTGAGGTACTTGAGGACGGAACGGAGCTGGCGCTCGAAGATTTCGCGGTCGGCGGGAGGCTTGCCGTAGGTGCGGCCGGTGGTGACCAGATCCCATTTGTTGACGACGATGACCACGGAACGGCCGCTTTCGTGGGCGTAGCCGCCGATGGTGGCGTCGGAGGCGGTGACGCCTTCGGTGGCGTCGATGACGAGGAGGGCGAGGTCGGCGGCTTCGAGGTGGCGGCGCGCCATGACAACGGAGAGCTTTTCGGCCATGAGGCGTGTTTTGCCCTTGCGGCGGATGCCGGCGGTATCCACGATGCGCAGGGTCTTGCCCTGGTACTCCATGACTTCATCGACGGCGTCGCGAGTGGTTCCGGCAATGGGCGAGACGATGGCGCGGGCCGAGCCGGTGAGGGCATTGAGCAGGGTGGATTTGCCGACGTTGGGGCGGCCGATGATGGCCACACGGGTCTCGTCCGGTTCGAATTCGCCGTGGGTGCGGAGGAGTTCAGGCGCGGCGGCTTCCTCGGCGGGTTCGGGTTCGGGTTCAGCCTCGGGTTC
>DAHVZZ010000469.1:0-5615 GCA_027323785.1 Acidobacterium sp.
AACTGCCCCTGATCGAAGAGGCGGCACGGAATTTTCTGCGCCAGCATGCGGATGATCAATGGGGTCGCTTTGAACAGTACCGGCGAGAAAATGCCGTCTGGCTGGAGCCGTGGGCGCAGTACACCGTTCTGCGGCGGCTGCAGGGGTACACCGCGTGGACCCAGTGGCCGGACGAACTGAAGCATCGGCGGCCGGAGCCGCTGGAGCGTCTGCGCGCGGAGCACGGCGAGGAACTGGCGGTGGCTGAGGCGATCCAGTTCGCCTTCGATGAGCAGTGGCGCGGCCTGCGGGAATACTGCGCGGCGCGGGGCATTCGCTTTATCGGCGATGTGGCCATTTTTGTGAATTACGACAGCGCCGATGTGTGGACGCATCCCGAGCTGTTCGAGTTGAAAGAAGATCTGTCGCCGATCCGCGTGGCGGGCGTGCCGCCGGATTATTTCTCTGAGACGGGTCAACGCTGGGGAAACCCGCTGTACAAGTGGGCCGCGCTGGAGGCAAACGGCTTTGCATGGTGGGTGGAGCGGATTCGGCGGTCGCAGTTTCTGTACGACCTGATCCGGCTGGATCACTTCCGCGGATTTGAGGCGTTCTGGGCGATTCCGGCGGAAGACGAAACGGCGGTCAACGGGGAATGGGTGAAGGCTCCCGGCGCGGCGCTCTTCCAGCGGCTGAAGGATGCGCTGGGAGATCTGCCCTTTATCGCCGAAGACCTGGGGCTGATCACGAAGGAAGTGGACGCACTGCGGGAGCAGTTCGGACTGCCGGGTATGCGGGTGGTGCAGTTCGGGTTTTCGGACCGCGGCGCGCATCTCCATCTGCCGCATCGTTACGTAACCAACTCGGTGGCATATACAGGCACGCACGATAACGACACGACCCGGGGCTGGTGGGAGAATGCGGCCTCCGACATGGAGAGAGCGGCGGTACGGGCCTATGTCCAGACCGAAGGAGAGAGCGTGGTATTGCCGCTCATCCGCGCGGTGGCAACATCGGTGGCAGACACGTGCCTGGTCCCGGTGCAGGATCTTCTGGAACTCGGCAGCGAAGGGCGGATGAACGTGCCGTCGCGTCCGCAGGGCAACTGGAGCTGGAGATGCCCCGAGGACGCGCTCTCGCCGGAGCTGGCGGCGAAGCTGGCCGCGCTGGCAGCAGTGACGGATCGGGATGGCGTAGCGGCGGAGCTGTAGCCGTCTCTGCCCGCGAAAGCGCAGGATCCTTCGCCGGGCGAGCCTCAGACTCTGGCTACTCGCGAGCGAAAAGAGCGACTGGAAAATCAGCGAAGACGGCGCTGAGGGCAAGGCGGGATTCGGATGTAACCACCAGAGCCTCGCCGGTGAAGACGTTGCGGAAGCGCGTGCCGGACATGGCCGGCAGAAGCAGCTCGGCATCGCCCCACGCATCGTCGAGGGGCAGGCGAACGCGGCCTCCCATCAGCGTCCAGGCAAATCGGGGCACGACAGCGAGGATATCCCGCCCGCGAACGAAGGCGACGACGTGCTCCTGCTGTTTTGTCGCTTCCACAGGTACATACTCACCGCGCCGGAAGATCTCGGGAAGCCGATTGCGCAGTTCCAGCGCACGATGGATGGTCCAGAGTTTGACACGGCCATCGGACAGGGTGTCGAGAATCTCGCGGCAGACGTCCAGGTTGCCCACGGCCGCCGAGCGCCCACGCAACTCGGCGAGAAGGCGGCGGCGCAGTTCGTAATCGACGGGGCGGCGGTTGTCGGGATCGACGAGGCTGAGGTCCCAGAGCTCGGTGCCCTGATAGAAGTCGGGGACGCCGGGTGAGGCAATCTTGAGGACGGTTTGGGCGAGCGAATTAACGGCTCCGAAGAGGCTCAGCGGCTGCAGCAGATCCTGAAGTGTCTGAACAAAGCGCGATTCCCTGCCCTTCCCGTCAGGCATAAGAATCCCGCGGAGAAAGGCATGGACCGCATCGACGTACACAGGGCTGGGAGCAGTCCAGCTCAGGTTGACCTTGGCCTCGCTGAGGGCCTTGGTCATGTACTGCTGCATGCGGTCGAGGAAGGCTTCGCGGTCGGCGAGCGAATCCATGGCCCAGGGCCACGCGCCGGCCAGCGTCTGATAAATGAAGTACTCCTCATTGGAATCGGGAGCGACGCGGCCGTCTTCCAGCGTGCGCTTGTGCTTCGCGTTCATCCGCACCCAACGGCGGACACAGGAAGGCCAGATCCAGGTCATCTCGGAGAGGACATTGAGACGGTTGCGCACATCCTCGCTGCGTTTGGTGTCGTGCGTGGATGTGGCGAGAATCGCGTCCGGGGCGCTGCGGAGACGCTCGGCGTTCGAATGGTGGAAGTCATCGACGGAGATGCCGAAGGCGTCCATAGCGCTGCCGACATCGTTGGAGGAGATGAAGCGGTTGTAGACGTAAAAGGAGGTATCCTCGACGCCTTTGGCCATCACCGGGCCGGTGAGCTGCTGGAATTTGAGCGCGAAATACAGCTCGGCCGAGTCGATCTGGTCGCCGACTTTGCCGTGCAGGAGCAGCGTGTCTTCGAGGAAGTCGAAGACGGAGGCGTCCATCTCGCGGTTGCGCAGTTTGGCGCGGGAGATGGCCTGATGGATGAAGGCGCGGTCGCGATCGGTGAAGCGTCCGCGGCCGTCGATATAGGTGCGATATACAGGAAAGCAGGCGATGGTTTCGCGGATGGCGATTTCCAGCAGATCGTCTGTGAAGTCGCGGGCTCGTCGATTGGCAGTGGCGAGACGGCTGAGCAGATTCGCGAGGACGTAAACCTCGCTGGAGAGCGAGGTGCGCATCACGCTGAGCCGCGACTGGTACATGACAGTTTCCGGATCGGCGGAGAATCCGGTCACGGCGCGGTAGAAGTCCGTGAAGCGGCGCTCGTTCTCCGCGCGGATGAAGAGCTGATTACCGGAGAAGACAAAGTCATAGCCGGATGTGCCGCGAACCGGCCATTCGAAGGCGAGCGATTCTTTCGGCTCCAGTATCTTTTCCACGACCACGTAGAGGGGACCGGGCGCGGCAGCCCAGTCGTGATCGCCCAGGACCGCGGTCACTTCAGGCTCTATGCCGTTTTTGATTCCCGGTGAAGGATCTTCGCCGGCGCACTGACTGGCGATGTAGAGCAGCTGCAGATGGATGAGGTATTCACGGGGATTGAAGAGGCCGTCGCAGTGATCGATGCGGAGGCCGGTGACTTGGCCGCGGGCGAGCAGGCGGCGTATAAGGCCGTGGGTCGCGGCGAAGACTGCGGGATTCTCCATGCGCAGGCCGACAAGATCGTTGATGTCGAAGAAGCGGCGGTAATTGATCTCCTCTCCGGAAACGCGCCAGTAGGCGAGCCGATAGGGCTGTTGCTCCAGCAGGTCATGAAGACGGTCGAAGCTGCGCGGGTCGCCGGGAACGCCGTGGATGCGGGCAAGGGCGCGCTGTAAAACGGGCTGCATCTGCGGGCTGAGGAGCGCGGCGCGAAGGCGAGGCCGCAACTCGTCGAGCTGGCCGCGGCGCTGGGCGGCAAGCGAGACGTCCGTGGTAGCGTGGGGCGGAATGTGCGCGGTCTCGCGAAGAATCTGGCGGAAGAATTCGGGCACGCCGAGGTCGTCCAGCTCGTCCTCCGGAAAGATCGTGGGAATGGAGCGGGGCGCGACGGGAATGGTGTGGTCGTAGTAGCGGACGCGGAGATAGCCGTCGTCGAGGATGATCTCAATGCGGCCGGCCTCCAGTTCCTCTCCGTACTGGCTGCCGAGGATGGGGAGCAGGAGCTTGTCCTGCATGGCGGGGTTGAGGGGATTCCAGTCGATGTCGAAGTAGTCGGCGTACTGCGAAGCACGGCCGTTTTCGAGAACGTCCTGCCACCACAGGGAGTCGTTGCCCACCCCCATGTGATTGGGGACGATGTCGAGCAGAAGGCCCATGCCCAGCTCGCGCAGCCGCTCGGCCAACCGGTCGAAGAGCTGCTCGCCGCCCAGTTCCGGATTGAGGCGGTCGTGGCGGGTGACGTCGTACCCGTGCATGCTGCCGGCGCGCGCCTCAAAAATGGGCGAAAGGTAGCAGTCGCCGATGCCGAGCTCTTTGAGGTAGGGCAGCAGAGCTTCCGCGTCCGAAAAGGTGAAACCGGCATGGAGCTGCAACCGGCAGGTGGCGATCGGCGCTCGCGCCTCCGCGCAAGCGAGACGCTCGATGCATTGGGAGCTGGAAGGAAAGGAAGGCATATCGGCTGCCATGAACGGTAATCGCCTTTCGGCGCCGGATGGTGGGGCCCTCGTGTCGCTCGAAGGACGGAATGTGACGAAGAATCCTCGCCGGGCGGGGATTTCTCCGGGCACGAAGACCGTTCCCTCGATGCCGGTTACAGCCTAGACGAAATGATCGCCGTCGGCGGCGGAATGGCTGCGGCGATCCCGGCCGAGCAGAACATCGAACCCAACCTGAATCCCGGTCCAGAGAGCACCCGCCTGACGCACCGGAATCGCGACCGCGCGCTGCACCGCGGCCGTGGCATAGGCGATGCTGTCGAGGGTTCCGGTCACCATCTCGTCTACCCGATCAACCTGCACTTCAGCCTTCTTCAGCACAGAATCCAGCGACTGGTTGGCCTGGGCCGCCTGGTTGCGAAGGATCTTGCTCGCTTCGGAGACATTCTGGGCAGCGTCTTTCAATTTAGGAGAGACATCCTCCAGCAGCTCCCGCGTCGTAATCATCAGCGGAACGGCATGTTTTTGCACCAGGGAGGAAAGCTCATTGGCGCGCCGGATCGCTTTCATGGCGGCCATCGCCATACCCAGCATGACAACGCCCTGTAGCAGAACACCAACGGCGACCAGGGCTGTAAATAAATAGAAAACCCAGGAAATCTGCATGATGCGCACTCACTCTCGGCGCGGGGGAGCGACGGCCACACCCGTTGCGCCCCGCGCATATTTGATCAGTGCCGGAAGGCCTCAACTGCAGACCCAGTTAGAATTCGGCTCTTCTGCGGCCGATTCCGCTAAAGCTCAGGCGGATTCCGTCGATTCCGCGGAAGAGGCGTTTTCATAGGCCTGCCGGCCGGCCTCCACCGCGTCGGAAACCTTGCCGGTCTTTTCGTTCACGAACTGCCGGCCCTGGCTCACAAACTCGTCCCATTGCGCGCGGCCCCGCTCGATATATTCCTTGCCTCGATCCACGTATTCCCTGCCGCGGTCGGCATATTCGCTCATCTGGGCCTTGCCGCGGTCCATCATGTCGCCAACCTGGCCGGCGGCATCGCGGCTGCGCTGGCGGAGGTACTCGCCGCCTTCCCGCGCGTTGCTCATCAGTTCTTCCCGTGTTTCGCGTCCCGCTTTGGGAGCGTACAGAACGCCGATCACCGCTCCCAGGCCAAGGCCCGCAAGAAACCAGCTAAATCCGCTCGACTGTTTTTCTTCTGACATAAGTCCTCTCTCCTTCGTATCAACTCCAGTGCGCCGGACAAGTTATGGTACCGGGAAGGCATTGCCCGCGCAAATAACTGGCGCCGCCAGGCCCCCCTTTTCCATCTGGCAGCTGCCAGGCAGGATACACCCGGAACCGGCCTCCCATTCGCGGGAAACTTCTGAGGTTTCTGATGCCGCGGAACGGGATGAAGCTGCCAGGCGCCCCA
>DAHVZZ010000474.1:0-11245 GCA_027323785.1 Acidobacterium sp.
TGAGCCAGCCGACGAGAAGGAAGAAGAGAAAGGCAAGGATGAACGCGACAATCCCCGGCAGCAGAGTTGCGACCCGGTTCATGACTCGAACCATGGACTCATGCAGCGATAATTCCACCTGATTCCACATCATCTTCCTCCTTGTTGGTCAGGGATTGAAGCGATCCGGCCATCTCCACCTGGACAGCAGGTAGGGCTTCTTTTCCTCCCAGGCGCGGGCAAACTGCTCGTGCCGCTGCTCAACGGCTTCGCTGCTCAGGCTGGAAATCTCCCGCACACGGGAGGCGACCCAGCCCAGGTACAAAGGCGTGAGGGCGCCGAGCAGATGGCCGCGGCTGATGGTGCGCAGCCGGTAAGCCAGTGCAAAATCATATACGATGCCCGCCCAGAGATCGTCCGGCATCCGAAAGCTTTCGGGCGGCAGGCGCACGAGGCGGCGCAACTCCAGCATGGTATTCGGCGGGAGCAGCAGACGCCAGACCTCGTCGAGGTTTTTGGAGCCCAGCAGGAACGAGTCGAACATGGGGCGGGTATCGATTTCGCGCGGCGAAGCTTCAACCTCCGGGGGATTGCCCCAAACGGGCAGAGGCTGAGAACCGCGGACACGCTGCCAGTGCGAGGCAAAGGTTTCCATCTCCTGGAAGAGCGAACCAACGATCTGGGAGAGGACAGCACTGAGATCGAGACCGCCAGCCGCGAGCTGGCGGCGGACATCCATGTGGACTTGCCCAATGGGAGACTGCGGCGACTGGGTGATGGCCACCGTCGCGGGCCACAGCAAACCCTGGAGCGCATGATTGTTGCCGGTTTCACCGCGCACCAGGCGGGAGGCCATGGATCCGGAAGCGGCAAATTCATAGGACAAGGGAAAGGCGATTCGCTTTCCGTAGAGAGCGCGATGGAGCGGGGCCAGAATGCCGCTGTTGATGAGGCCATCGAACCTTCCGGTGGGATAGAGAGGCATGGCGAGGCCGCACTGCCGCTCAAGGATGGCATAGATCAGCAGCTGGATGGAGTGGGCATCCATGGCCGCGAGGTCGGCGCCGAGGACCACGCAGGCTTTTGCATTCAGCGAGGAGGCCAGCGCCAGCACGGCCCGCTGGGTCGCGGAGATGGCTGCCCAGAACTCGGCTGCGCCCTGCGGAGGCGCCGCAAAGGGAAAGAGCACGGGGCCTTCTTCGCTGCCGTTCAGGCTGGTGAGTGCGGTGACGCCCTGGCCGGGCCACGCGAATATGAAGCGCAGCGAGGCAAAGCTGGAACCGAGCTCGGAAGCCACCTTCCGCGCACGAGCCTGGAACTCGTCCAGGGAAACCGCGCCGGCCACGCCGATGACCACGTCCGCCGAGCCGATGCGCTCGATTTGTTGTTTCGTCTCTTCGCTGAATTCGATGGGCGCCATCCGGAATCTCTCTGTCTGTTACAACGGCAGTGACAAAATGCCATGCAGCGGGATGCGAATCCACGCGGGGCGATTGTTCAGCTCGTACACGAGTTCGTAGAGCGCCTTATCGAGGACATAAATTTCCAAAAGCGCATCGAAATCCTGGGCGGAGGCCGGGACGATCGGAACACCCGCCACAGTTTCACGATACGCGCGCAGGAACTCGGCGGAAACCAAAGCTTCCCAGGAGCGCGCCCATGCCTCCATCTGAGCGAAATCCTCGGGTCGGCGGCTGGTGTATTTCGTGAGCGCGGCATAGGCGGCGTAGCTGAAGGAGCGCAGCATTCCGGCAACGTCCTTGAGCGGCGAATGCTTCGCGCGGCGGTCGGCCAGGGATCGGGCAGGCTCGCCTTCGAAGTCGAGGATGACAAAGTCGCCCCTGGAGCGGAGGACCTGGCCGAGGTGGTAATCGCCGTGGATACGGATCCACTGGCCCGGGTCGCGAAGGTTGCCGATGCGCCGCAGACGAGCAAGCAATGCTCCGCGACGGCTCAGGGTGAGGCCAGCCGGCTCGATTGCATCCTCGGGGAGACGCGAGAGGTTGTTTTTGAGGGCTTCAAAGGAGCGGGCAGCATGAACTCCCATCTGCTCCCGGAGCTGGTCGAGGTCGTCGGGCGCGGGGATCAGCGGAGCCAGGGCCGGATCGCGGCCGGAGGCGAGCGCGAGGTGCAACTCGCCGGTACGCCGTCCCAGAATGGCTGCCGCATCGAGATACGTTCCTGCGTACTCCCGGGCCTCGGGACTGGCCGCAAGCGCTTCGGGAGACAGAGCGCCCGCTGACTGGGAACGGATGGCGGCAGCTTCGTAATAGCGATCCAGTTCCTCCAGCGTCCACTGCCAGCCATCGCCTTCGTTCTGCACCAGCCCCTGCAGCAGAGCGACGGTTGCCGGTTCTCCGCCATCGCGCCGGTACTCCATGGCGCCGCCAAAGGGAGGGATATTCGCAAACTGGGTGGTCTCGGTGAGGAAGCTGCCAATTTCCACGTCCGGATTGGGGCCGTGCTGCTGCCGCCGGAAGAGCTTCATAATGAGACGCTCGCCAAAGATGGCCGAGGTGTTGCTTTGCTCCGCGCCGGCGGTGCGTGCGGGCAATGCGGCGTGTCCGCGCAGCGCTGGCAGTGCCGCGCTGGGGAGGCCGCGCAGCGTTCCTTTTTGCGTGGGCAGTTCTTTTCCCTGGTCGATCATCTGCAGGAGCGCTTCGGCTGTGCTCCCGCGCAGCATACCCTCATGCAGAACACCGGTGAGGCCGGTGGAACCGACGGTGGAAAGCACCTGGTTGCCGAGGGACTCGCGCAGCCCATCGGCGGCTTCACCGAAGGTCATGGCGAGGCAAATCAGCCAGGTGTCGGATTCGCCTTCGGCATAGGACAAATCCACCCACAGCAGCGCCGCCCGATCCGAGTCGAAGAGGAGCGAGTCCGTCACCTGAGCACCAACGATGGTCTTCGACTTGCCTCCGAACCAGCGCTGGCGAATGAGCCAGCCGGGAAGCAGAGCGGCGAGCCTGCGGGAACCTTCGGGCGAGAGAATCGCCTGCCAGTCGGTTTCGTTCTCGACATAGAAGGCATGCTCGCCGTCGGGTCCGGTCGGCAGCTCAGCCGTTTCGATGGCAGGCTGCAATTCGAGCCAGAGGAAACCGTAGGGTCCGAGGGTGAGCGAGTAGGGTTGTTTGGTAATGGGGGGAAACTCGACATAGCCGAGCATTTCGACCGGCGTCATGCCCTCCATTCCGGCCAGATCCAGCTGCACGGGCTGCGCGAATCGCGAAAGGTTTGCCACGCAGAGAACCATCTCGCCGTCGAACTGGCGGATATAGGAGAGCACCTTGCGATTGGAGGAGTCGAGAAAGCGCAGCGAGCCGCGGCCGAAGACCTGGAAGAGCTTGCGCAGCGCAATCATATTGCGCATCCAGTGCAGCAGCGAAGAAGGATCGTTCTGCTGCGCCTCGACGTTGATGGCTTCGTAGCCCCACACGGGGTCCATGATGACGGGGCTGTAGAGCCTGGCTGGGTTGGAGCGCGAGAAGCCGGCATTGCGGTCGGCGGACCACTGCATGGGGGTGCGGACGCCGTTGCGGTCGCCGAGGTAGATGTTGTCGCCCATGCCGATCTCGTCGCCGTAGTAGAGGATCGGGGTGCCGGGAAAAGAGAACAGGATACTGTTGAGCAACTCGATGCGGCGGCGGTTATTGTCCAGCAGCGGGGCCAGGCGGCGGCGAATGCCGATGTTGATCCGCATGCGAGGATCGGCGCTGTAGGCCAGGTACATGTAATCGCGCTCGTCATCGCTGACCATTTCGAGAGTCAGCTCGTCGTGATTGCGCAGGAAAAGGCCCCACTGGCAGTTTTCCGGGATGTCCGGCGTCTGCGCCATGATGTCGGTAATGGGGAGACGATCTTCCTGTCGCAGGGCCATGTACAGGCGCGGCATGAGCGGGAAGTGGAAGGCCATGTGGCACTCGTCGCCATCGCCGAAGTACGGCCGCACATCGGTGGGCCACTGATTGGCTTCGGCCAGCACCATGCGTCCGGCGTAGGTCTCGTCGATGGCTGCCCGTATTTTCTTAATGACCTCATGGGTTTCGGGCAGATTTTCGCAGTTGGTGCCGTCGCGCTCCACCAGATAGGGAATGGCATCGATGCGGAGCGCGTCCAAGCCCATATCGAGCCAATAGCGCATGACGTCCAGCACTTCCTGGAGCACGGCGGGATTGTCGTAGTTGAGATCGGGCTGGTGCGAGAAGAAGCGATGCCAGTAATAGGCCTTGGCCACCGGATCCCAGGTCCAGTTCGACTTTTCCGTATCGGTGAAGATGATGCGCGCGTCCCTGAACTTCTGGTCGGTGTCGCTCCAGACGTAGAAGTCGCGCTCCGTGGATCCATGGGGAGCCTCGCGCGCGCGCTGGAACCAGGGATGCTGGTCAGAACTGTGATTGATGACCAGCTCGATCATGACCTGCAGACCGCGCTCGTGGGCGGCGTCCAGAAAGCGCCGGAAATCTTCCAGTGTCCCGTAGCTGGGGTGGACGCTGCGGTAGTCGGAGATGTCGTATCCGTCATCGCGCAGGGGCGAGGGGAAGAAGGGCAGGAGCCAGAGGCAGGTGACGCCGAGATCCTGGAGATAGTCCAGCTTTTGCATCAGGCCGGGAAAGTCGCCGATGCCATCGTTGTTGCTGTCGCAGAAAGCGCGGACATGCACCTCATAGATGATGGCGTCTTTGTACCAGAGCGAATCTGTAGCGCTCCCGGGTTTGCGTACGATCGTCTGGGGGTCGGGCATCGGGCTCAGGTCCTCACTGGTAATAGTCGAAGTCCTTTTCCGACCGTACCCGTCGCAGGACCCGAAAGATATGGGCCGGAATTTTTTCCGGTGAAAGCTCAACGTAGTTGCGCTCGCCCTGCCACAGGTAGCGAACCCCGGTCAGCAGATCCAGCACCTGGAAGCTCTCGCCCGGATCCAGTCCGAGATGCGACAGGTCCAGTTGGAGCCAGCCCGACTGCGTGTGGAAGGCATCGAGGTTGACGACGGTCAGCACGCGGCTGGACTGGTCAGGAGTCGTTTTGCTGTAGGCGATCAGGTAGGGATTGTCCGTGGGGTGGAAGAAGAGATCGTGACTGGCATGGAATGCCGGGTTTTCGCGCCGCGCATGGTTGACAGCCGCGATGGTGTCAGCGATGGAATGGGGCGCAGCGAGATTCCAGTCGCGTATCTCGTACTTCTCCGAGTCTCGGTATTCCTCGCTGCCCGGCTTCATCGGTTCATTTTCACCCAGTTCGTAGGCCGGTCCATAGATGCCATAGCTCGGTCCGAGGGTCGCGGCCAGCACCAGGCGACTCAGGAAGGCCGGACGCCCGCCGATCTGGAGGGTTTCCGAGAGGATATCGGGAGTATTCGGCCACAAACTGGGCCGCAGATATTCGCGGAGCCGGCTGTGCGTGAGGTCGGTGAGGTAATCCGTCAGTTCCTCTTTTGTGTTGCGCCAGGTGAAATAGGTGTACGACTGGGTGAAACCAACCTTGGCGAGGCGCTGCATCACGCGCGGCCTGGTAAAGGCCTCCGAGAGGAAGAGCGCGTCCGGGTAATCGCGTTTGATTTCGGCAATCACCCACTCCCAGAAGGGAAAGGCCTTGGTGTGCGGATTGTCCACGCGGAAGATACGGATTCCCTGCTCGATCCAGAAGAGGAAGACATCCAGCAACCCGTCCCACAGGGCGCGCCAGTCGCTGGTTTCAAAATCGAGCGGGTAGATGTCCTGGTATTTCTTGGGCGGGTTTTCGGCGTACTGGATGGTTCCGTCGGCTCGCTTCTTGAACCACTGCGGATGCTCGCTGACCCAGGGATGGTCGGGGGCGCACTGGAAGGCGATGTCCAGTGCCAGCTCGATGCCCTTTCTGCTGGCAGCACGGATGAGACTGCGGAAGTCCTCCAGGGTACCGAGTTCGGGATGGATGGCGGTGTGGCCGCCTTCCTTTGCGCCGATGGCCCAGGGACTGCCGACATCTCCGTCTGTGGCGGCGACGTGGTTGTTTCTTCCCTTGCGGAAGCTCCGGCCGATGGGATGGATCGGCGGCAGGTAGAGGATGTCAAAGCCCAGCCTCTCGACATAATCCAGGCGCGCCTCGCAGTCGCGGAAGGTGCCGTGCTTTCCTGGTTCCGCAGAGGCGGAGCGCGGAAACATCTCGTACCAGGCGGAGTAGCGCGCCTTTTCCCGGTCGACGGTGACACGCAGTTCGCGGTCGTAGCGGCTCTCCATGGCTGGATCGAGATGCTGAGCCATGAGGGCGGACAGCTCCGGATTCAGAGCGGCCTCCTGAGCGGCGTGCAGGTTCTCGGCATTCCGGAGCTGCGCTTCCCAGCGGCGCAACACGTCCGCGTCGTCGCGTCCGCTGCGCTCGGCGGCCTGCTCGATGAGCCTGGCGCCATTCAGGAGGTCGATGCGGATATCCTGCCCGGCGGCGATCTTCTTTTCGAGGTCGCTGCGCCAGGTGTCGAAGTGGTCGATCCAGCCGGCAACGGTATAGAGGTATTCGCCGGGGCGGGCCACGGGGAATTCGCCGCGCCAGCGGTCATTGCCCAGGGGCTGCATGGGCACCTCGGTCCAGCCGGGAATCTCCCGGAAGCGGAAGAGCAGCCGGGCCTGGACGTGGTCGTGGCCATCGGCGAAGACATCGGCTTCGACAACGACGGTATCGCCGACGATGCGCTTGATGGCAAACCGGCCCGCGTCGATCTCCGGGTCGACGCTCTCAATGACAACGCGCTTTCTTCCGTCCGCAGGTTTCTGCACGATTGCACTCATTCGAAACGTCAATGAGACTACGCAGGCGAAGATGCCGATTCGCGCCCGCACGTTGGATATGGATTATACGAAGCGGGCGCGTCGATTCCATACCGCGCGGCGGCGAGCGTGATATTTTTTCGCGGGACTCTATGCTTCCGGCAGAATACTGGAATCTTCAGGAGCTCGCAGGCGCACCAGCCGGTCGACCGTGTAGGGAGCGCGCTGTGTGCCGGCATGATAATGCCGCACCTGCAATTCGCCCAAAAGGCCGATCGCCAGAAGCTGGGTCCCCGCCAGAATCAGCACGCCGGCGATGACAAAGAGCGGCCCGTGCTGGTCCATGACATGCTGCGCAGTGAAGATCTTGAGCGCGAGGAGGAAGGCTGAAACCGCACCGCCCGCCATGATGCTGAGCGCCCCCACCGCGCCGAAGAAGTGCAGCGGCCGGGTCATGTACTTGAGCAGGAAGCGGATGGTGAGCAGATCGAAGAAGACGCGGAAGGTCCGCCCAATGCCGTAGTGCGACTGGCCGCGCAGGCGGTTGACGTTCTTAATGGGGATCTCGCAGATGCTGGCTCCGTACGACGCGGCGAGCGCGGGGATAAAGCGATGCATCTCGCCATAGAGAGGGACATTGTGGATCACTTCGCGGCGATAGGCTTTGAAGGTAGTCCCGAAGTCATGGATCTCCACGCCTGAGAGTTTGGCCATGAGCCAGTTTGCGCAGCGCGAGGGGATTCTGCGCATGACGAAGTTGTCGATGCGCTCCTTCCGCCAGCCGCTGACCACGTCGTAACCTTCTTCGAGCTTTTCGAGAAAGTTGGGTATCTCATTGGGATCGTGCTGCAGGTCGCCATCCATGGCCAGGATGAAATCGCCCTGGGCATGATCGAAGCCGGCGGCGAGCGCCGAAGTCTGCCCGAAGTTGCGCCGCAGCTTGACCACCAGCACGCGGCTGTCCACCGCCGCGATTTCTTCCAGCAGGCGGCAGGTACGGTCGTTCGATCCATCGTCCACGAACACGAGTTCGAAGGAATCGCCCACGTGCTCCATGACGTCCTTGAGGCGATCATAGAGGGCGGTTACGTTCTCTTCTTCGTTGTGGAAAGGGACAACAATCGAATACTTCGGCATAGCATAATTATAGACTTGGCACCCCCTTCCGCCGTGATCAGAATTCCTGGTCAATCGCCGCCACCGGGGACCGTTCGTACCCAAAAGAACGGAACTTTCACCCGCTGATGGCCGCTCCGCGCATCCCAGCGCCGAATGGAATACCCCTCTATCGGCGGGCGCAATCGCCGCAGCCGGAGCCTTATTGCTCGCGAGGCCATCCTTCGGCGAAATTCCGCGGAGGGCGAGCGATGCATCGAACCGCGGCTTTTGTGGCGAACGGCAAGACAGGAAAATTCCGCACAAAGAAAGGTGAATCCTGCGGGGCGCATTGCTTCACCGGCCTTGAGGGCACAGCATCGCGGCTATGCTTTTGCAGTCAAGATCTCCACGGTCGCTCGCGCCGCCGCTTCGCAGGCTTCGCGGTTCACATCGCAGTGCGTGACAAAGCGCACCCTGTGCCGCCCGATCGCGCTGGCCAGCACGCCACGCTCCTTCAGTTTCGCCACCAGCGCGGGAGCATCGCCGCCACCCCGGAGGCCGAAGATGAGAATGTTTGTACGAACCGCCTCCAGGTCGATATCCACTGCGGGGACATCGGCAAGGCGCTCGGCCATCATGCGGGCGTTCGCGTGGTCCTCGTGCAGACGAGTGGGGCCCTCCTCCAGTGCGATGAGGCCCGCCGCGGCCAGAATACCCGCCTGGCGCATGCCACCGCCCAGCCCCTTACGAATGATGCGGGCGCGGTCCATCAGTTCGGCGGATCCCACGAGCATGGAGCCGACGGGAGCGCCAAGGCCTTTCGAGAGGCAGAACATGACGGTGGTGAATCCCCGCGTCAGTTCGCGGACGCCAACTCCGAGAGCCACGGCAGCATTGAAGACGCGGGCGCCGTCCAGATGGACGGGCAGACCGCGACCCCGGGCGCCGGTCCAGATTTCCTCCAGAATGCAGACGGGGGTCACTGTTCCGCCCGCCATGTTGTGCGAATTTTCCAGGGCAATGAGGCCGGTCTGCGCCCGATGGTAGTGTTTGCCGGTAATCGCCGGTTCAATATCACTCCAGGTGAGAATGCCTCGCTCGCCCGGCAGCGCCCTCGCCACGCATCCGGAGAAGGCAGCCATCATCGCCATCTCCCAGTCGAGAATGTGCGCGCGCGATTCGCAGATGACTTCCTGCCCATGCTGCGTGTGCAGGCGGATAGCGGTCTGATTGGCCATGGTTCCGCTGGGCAGAAACAGCGCGGCTTCGCGCCCGAAGATCTCCGCGGCGCGCGCTTCCAGTCGGTTGATGGTGGGATCCTCGCCATAGACATCGTCGCCCACTTCGGCAGCGGCCATCGCCGCGCGCATCTTTGCGGTCGGTTTGGTGACCGTGTCGCTGCGCAGGTCGATGAAGCTCACCGCCGCTCTGGTCCCAGCCTGTTCTTCTGCAGCCATCATCTGTGAAGCCATTTTTCTCCTGTATTGTGGTTTTCTGTTTCAGGCCGTCGCGGGCTCTGCCAAAAACCGTGCAAATACTTCGTTGGAAAGCAGGCGGCCGCGCGGAGTAAGCGCCACGCGATCCCCATCCGCAAAATGCAGGAGCCCTTGCTGCTCCAGTTCCGCCACGATGGTCAAACTGCCCTGGATCGCATAGGCCGAAAACTCGCGCCGCAGAGCCGCCAGGCTGACGCCCTCGTTGAGCCGCAGCCCGAGAAACCAGGCCTCTTCCAGCTCTTCCTCGCGCGCAAGCCGCCGTGGCTCATCCAGTCGGGGGCTATCCAGAAATGCACTGAGGTCGTCTGTTGCGCCGAAACGAAAAGCTCCGCCAGTGCGCTGGCGCAACATGGAGTGGGCATCCAGACCCAGGCCGAGATAGGGCTGCCGGGTCCAGTACTTCAGGTTGTGACTGGAGCGGCGTCCGCGATGGGCGAAGTTGGAAATCTCATACTGATCGAGACCCGCCGCGGCGAGTATCGCAATCGCGTCCGAATACATCTCGGCGATCAGATCGTCCGAAGGGATCGCGGCTGCGCGATAGCGGTCGCCACCGGCGAGGACTTCGCGACCCAGCCGCGATTCCTCGTCCACTTCCAGCATGTAGATGCTGGCGTGATCCACGTCCGCGGCGGCGAGAACGCCGAGGGATTCGTGCCAGGACTGCATGGTTTGTCCCGGCAATCCGGCGATCAAATCCACACTGATGTTGTGGATGCCGGCAGTTCGAACGCGGCGAATATCGTGGAGGGCCGTCTCCCGCGTGTGCAGGCGTCCGGTGGATCGAGCCTCGGCGTCCACAAAGGACTGCACACCGAAGCTGACGCGATTGACTCCGCATTCCACCATGGCCGCCAGAACGTCGTCGGCGATCTGCCCGGGAGCGCACTCCATCGTGATTTCCGCGGTCGGGATAACGGCAAACTGGCGACGCAGGGCTGAAAAGAGCTTCCGCAGCAGCTCCGGCGCCAGCAGCGACGGCGTACCGCCGCCGAGGTAGACGGAATCGACGGCACGAGGCAGCTCGGCGCCCCACTGGTTGGCGCGCGCCCCCACTTCCCGCAGATCCGCCGTAAGCCGGTCGATGTAGCGCTCATGGTAAGCAGCGGGAAAGACTCCCGAGGCGAAATTACAGTACGTACATTTTGAACGACAGAACGGGATGGAGAAATATATCCCCAGCTTGTCCATATGGTTCTATTGTCCCACCGTGATTCGGGGCATGGGCCGGGATTTGCGTCGCGAACGGGGAGGAAGATGCACTTCAAGGCCGCATGAAACCTGCGTCATCTTCGCTTTTGGAGGGGTATTCATCGCAACCATTCAGAACGCGGCGCATTTATTACAGGCAGAGATGAAAAGAGGTTCCGGAGTTCGAGAGGAATTCGAAAACGGGGCCCAGGAGGTCTTCCCCATGAAAGCTACTCTTCGCGTTTTGGCAATCACCAGCATCATGGCCATTGCCGCAGTTGCGGTTCAACCACGGGCAAACGCACAGGTGCGAATCTTTTTCGGATTCGGTGCACCCCCTCCGGTTGCGGTCGCAGTCCCCCCCTGTCCGGGCCCCGGATACTTCTGGACGCCCGGCTATTACTCCGGCCCATACTGGGTGCCGGGCCGCTGGGCGTATCGCGGCGATGACGACGGCTACTGGCGCGGAGGGGACGATGGCGGCGGCGCCTATTTCTACGGAGGGTACGGCGATCGCGGCGGGTACTGGAACCGTGAAGGCGACGGCGGGGGTTGGTATGGAGGAGGTGACCGCGGGCGCTTCTACCGGGGAGACAACCGCGGCTGGAATCGAGGCGATGGCCACGATCGGGGCAGATGGGGTGGTCGAGGCCACGAGCGCCACTGAACTGGGCTCATTCGGCTCGCCCTGGCGGACAACGAATCTTTGCCCGCTCAGCCGCAAAATGCACCCGGCCAGGT
>DAHVZZ010000506.1:0-5744 GCA_027323785.1 Acidobacterium sp.
CAAGTAAACTCGAAGAGATGCGCAAACGAGAACGGCTCAGCACGATCGTTCGACAGGCGGTACGCGGGATTCCTGCGGCGCTGGCGCTGGCCCTTCCGCTGGCGGCCTCGGCGCAGCTGTCGCTCGCGACCGCGGTGGAACTGGCGCAGAAACACAGCCCCGGCGTGCGCGCGGCGGCGGCCGATGTGCAGCGAGCCGCGGCGGGAGTGCGCGAGGCTCGCTCGGCCTACCTGCCCAACTTCAGCGTGGGCGCGAGTCCGGGGTACGCTTACGGGTATCCGCTGGGTTACCCCTCGCTGTTCAACGCCACGTCGAACTCGCTGGTGTTTTCGTTTTCGCAGCCGGATTACGTGCGTTCGGCGCGCACGGCGCTGACGGCGGCGAAGCTGCACCTGAAGGACGAGAAGCAGCAGGTGACGCTGGACGTTTCGCTGGATTACGTGGAGCTGGACCACGATGCGCGCATGATCGCGGCGCTGAATGAGGAAAAGGGCTACGCCGAGCAGCTGGTTGGCTACGAGCGGGATCGGGTGAGAGCGGGAGTGGATCCGCGCATGGATCTGCTGAAGGCGCAACTTGCCGCGGCGCAGGTGGACGAGAAGCGCATTCATCTGGAGAACGACGCGGCGGAGATGCGCCAGCAGATCGGCAGCCTGACGGGACTGCCGGCGGCGGGCATGACCACGGTCAGCAGCAGCATTCCGAAAATGCCGGGGCTGGGCTCGTCCCCTGCGGCGGAGATGGCGGCGAATCCCGGTATAGCGGCAGCGTATGCAAACGCGAAGTCGAAGCTGTATGTGGCGTTCGGCGACTCGAAGGCCAACTATCGGCCGATGATCGGATTCGGAGCGCAGTACAGCCTGTTCTCGAAGATCAACAACTACAACCAGTACTTCAAAAACTTCCAGTACAACAACGTGGAGCTGGGAGTGCAGATCACGCTGCCGCTCTTCGACGCGACGAAGCGCGCGAGGGCGCAGGAATCGGCGGCGGCGGCGGTGGCGGCGCAGGCGAAGGCCGAACAGTCCCGGAACGAGCTGAACTCGCAGGATCTGGTGCTGCGGCGCAGTGTGCGGGAGCTGCAGGCGCGGCAGAAGGTGGCGCGTCTGCAGAGCGAACTGGCGCAGGCGCAGTTCCAGACGGTGGAGGCGGAGCTGACCAGCGGGTCGGGCGGCACTCAGCCGGCGACACCGATTCAGGCACAGAAGGCCCACATCGAGGAGCGCGAGCGCTATGAGGATCTGCTGGACGCCAATTTCTCGCTGCTGAAAGCGCAGCTGAATCTGCTTCGCAATACCGGCCAAATCGAAGCCTGGGCCAGCTCGTCTCTTCATTAGGAAATTCGGGGCAAAGCGTCGATTCCTGGCCTGGCTGGTCCTGGCCGAAACCTTTACTTCTGAACCTGTTGCCGGATGGTAAACTAATCCAAACGCCGATGCCGCTTAAAACATTATTTCTGAACCCTCCTTCCTTCGAAAACTTCGACGGCGGCGCCAGTTCGCGCTGGCCCGCAACCCGCGAGATCGAGTCCTACTGGTACCCGGTGTGGCTCGCGTATCCCGCAGGAATGCTGGAGGGATCTCGCCTGCTGGACGCCAACCCGCACCACGTCTCCTGGCAGCAGGTGAATGAAATTCTGAAGGACTACGAATTTCTGGTGCTCTTCACCAGCACGATCGGCTGGTCGGGCGACCAGCGGATGGCGGAGGTGATCCGCGAGACGCACCCGAAGCTGAAGATCTGCTTTGTGGGGCCGCCGGTGACGACGGATCCGGACAAGGCGCTGAACGAGTGCCACGCCATCGACTTCATCTGCCGCCGGGAGTTCGACTTTTCGGTGGTGGAGTATGCGAACGGCAAGCCGCTGGACGAGATTCTGGGCATCAGCTACCGGAAGAACGGGCAGATCGTGCACAATCCCGACCGCCCGCAGATCGAAGACCTGGACTCGCTGCCCTTCGTCACCGACATCTACAAGCGCGATCTGGATGTGACGAAGTACAACGTGCCGTTTCTGCTGCATCCTTATGTCGCGCTGTATTCGACGCGCGGATGCCCGGCGCAGTGCACCTTCTGCCTGTGGCCGCAGACGCTGAGCGGACATGCGTGGCGGAAGCGCTCCACGGATAACGTGGCCCGCGAGATGGCGCGCGCGAAGGAACTTTTCCCGAATGTGAAGGAGTTCTTCTTCGACGACGACACCTTCAACATCCAGAAGGCGCGCACGGTGGAGCTGTGCGCGAAGCTGAAGCCGCTGAACCTGACGTGGTCCTGCACGTCGCGCGTGACCACCGATTACGAGACGCTGAAGGCGATGCGCGATGCCGGCTGCCGGCTGCTGATCGTGGGCTTCGAGTCCGGCGATCCGCAGATTCTGAAGAACATCAAGAAGGGCGCCACGGTGGAGCGCGCGCGGGACTTTGCCCGCGACTGCCACAAGCTGGGCCTGACCATTCACGGGGACTTCATTCTCGGCCTGCCGGGCGAGACGAAGGAGTCGATTCGCAACACCATCAACTTTGCCAAGACGCTGGACGTGGAGACCATTCAGGTGTCGATCGCGCACGCGTTCCCCGGCACCGAGCTGTTCGATTACGCGAAGGTCAACGGCTATATCACCAACGAAAACCGCATGACCGACGACGGCGGGCACCAGCTGGCGCACATCGAGTATCCGGGGCTTCCGGCCGAGTATGTGCTGGAGATGGTGAACCGCTTTTACGACGAATACTTCTTCCGTCCGAAGGCCGCGTGGCGGGTGGTGAGCAAAGCCATCGCCAACCGCGACCTGAAGCGCCTTTACGTGGAGTCGAAGTCGTTCCTGAAGCTTCGCTCCGAGCGCAACAAGCTGGTTCGCGAGAGCCGCACACAGAAGAGCAGCGAATCCGCAGTGGAAGCCTGATCGCGGCAGCGGAGGGGTGAGCACCATGGAAGTTCGGCTCTGAACTGAGCACGACACACGCCTTCGTGTCCCTGCCGCGCCGAGGAGCGCTGCTGGAATGAAGAACCGGAACCGATCGACCATGCCACCATCGAAAACCCTATGAGCCACTCCACCATGACGTTTCGCCGGTATATGGTGCTGGCGGCTGTGACGGTTACCTCAGCCTGCGGCGACAGCTTTCTGGCCCAGGGCATGAAGACGATCGGGCCGGTGTCGATTCACCATCCCGGCGAACTCTTCCATGCGATTTTTACGCCATGGGTGGCGGCGGGCATCGTTCTGCTGATCGGATTTTTTGCTTCGTACCTGACGGCGCTTTCGTGGGCGGATCTGACCTACGTGCTGCCGGCCAGCTCGCTCGGTTACGTGATCATGACGGCGCTGGCGCGCTTCTGGCAACACGAGCACGTCTCGACGCTGCGCTGGGTGGGAGTGCTGTTTATCACCGCCGGAGTTGGATTCGTTACGCGAGGCCCCGCCTACACCGACCACAAGGCGCAGACAGAGAAGGAACTCGCGGAGGAGGTGTCGCGATGACCCAGGCGCCGCTGAGCCCGCACCTGTTTTTCGCCACGGCAGCGATGATCGCCTCCATCGTGGTGACAGCAACCGCGGGCGACGTGCTGACGGCCTCCGCCATGCGCCAGATTGGCGATCTGGACGATATTCGCGCGCAGCGCGGGATCCTGGGGTCGGTGGTCGCGGTGATCACCAATGCGCGCTTCGGCGTGGGCGTCTTTTGCCTGGCGCTGAGCTTCTTTGCCCTGCTTTACGCCTTCAGCCATCGCGAGCTGAGCCTGATTGGGCCGGCGGCCACTTCCCTCACCTTTGTGGCCAACGCGGTCGCAGCAAAATTCTTCCTGAAGGAAAACGTGGACCGGCGGCGCTGGACCGCGGCCATCTTTGTCTGCATCGGCGTGGCGCTGCTGGCGTTCTGACGGACGACGGCTACACCTGGCTTCGCATAAGAATCGGCAAGGCTGAGAAGCTATACGGGATACCCGGCCTTTCTTCGGCTGCGGTTGTCCTATATCATGGGTGCCGCTGCGCAACTACCTGGCTGAACCGCAGAGAACGACAGGCTGGAGAGACCCGTGAATTTTGTGGCGCTGCTGCTGTCCTGGACCCTGCTGCCGGGCTTCGCAGGAGCGCACAAGCAGCCGGAGTCGCCTCCGAACCGCGTTCACGTCCACTCCCGAAAGACCGCGCTGCGGCTGAACGGACTGATTCGTCTGGACGTGACGGTGACCGATGCCGCCGGCGGGCCGGTGAGCGGGCTGACGCGCGGCGACTTCGCGGTTCTGGATAACGGGCAGCCGCGGCACATTCTCGCCTTTGCTCCGGGCTCCGCCCAGTCGGATTCGAAGGCCAGCGTGATCCTGCTGGTGGACACGCTCGATCTGGCTCCGCAGCTTGCCGCCCTGGAGCGACAGCAGGTGGCGCTGTTCCTGCGCCGCGATGGCGGCAATCTGAAGAACCTGGTCACGCTGTGCACGCTGACGAACCGCGGATTCTCGTTCGTCGCCCATCCTTCCACGAATGGCAATGCGCTGGCGAGTGCGCTGGACCACGGCAAAGGGATGGGCATTCTGCTGGGCTCGCATGTTCCCGCTGCTGCGATGAATCTGCCCGGGACTCGCACCATCAATCCCTATGCGAACGCGGAGCTCGCCCGCGGCATGAAGGGCGCCCTGGGGCAGAGCCTCTACAACCCGGACTACACGAAGTTTCCGCCTCTCTCCGGAGTACAGGCGCTGGCCATTATCGCCGCGAAAGAAGACCATGTTCCGGAGCGCAAGCTGCTGCTTTGGATCGGGCCGGCGCACAGCCGGGGTGGAACGGGAGCGTACCCCAGCCAGCCTTATCTTCCGCTGGCCACGCGCGAACACAAGGAACATCGCAGCTACACGGTGCGAGGATTCAATACGCAGCAGCAGTTGTTCGACGCGGTGTTCTGGCTTTCGACGCTGCTGCGCCAGGCTCGAGTCACAGTGGACGTATTTTCCGTGGGCGGCCAGGAGCGCGCTGCGGCCGCCGCAACAGACGAGCCGGCGTGGCGGAACTACGTCGGTGGAGCGACCTCCGCTTCGCAGGCGAACATGATGGATTTGTACAAAGACGTTCTGGCCGTGCAGTCCGGCGGGCGCGTTCTGCCGCCTGGCAACGGGATTGCCGCGCAAATCGAACAGGAGGTCCGGCAAGCGTCGGACTTCTACTCCCTCACCTTCGATCCGCCGCTGGCAGAGCACGCGAACGAGTATCACCGCATCGCTATCCGGCTCGCGCGGACGGGCCTGGCGGCGCATACGACGACGGGCTACTACGATGAGCCTTTCTACGACGATCCGCCGAATGCGAAGGTGCGGCCAGTCACTGTGGCCGCACTGGAGCGGATGATTCACTCCGATCCGCGGCACGCTGCTCGCGCGTTTCCCGATCTGCGGCTCACGCAGCGGCTGAGCTTCGCCCGGCTGGAGTCGCTCTTTGGCGCTCTGCACAGCAACAAGGCCCGCGAGGCGCTGCTGGCGCTCACCGATCAGGCTGACTTCCTGCCTCCGCCAGACTCCGAGGTGCTGGCCGGGCCGCCGCCTTCCGCCGCGCAGCAGAAGCAGATGCTTGCGGCGACGGCGGACTTCCTCAGCCATCGGCTACCGCAGCTGCCGAACTTCTTTGCCGATCGCCGCGCGCTGTTCCTGAGCGAGACTCCCGGCTTTCATGAGCTGGATACCAACGTCCGGGCCGTGCCGCTCCACATCGTGCGGGAATCGAATGCCACGATTGTGTATCTTCTGTTACCGGA
>DAHVZZ010000508.1:0-4471 GCA_027323785.1 Acidobacterium sp.
GCGGCGAATGCGCGATCGCCTTCGCCACCCGCAGCGCATCGGCGTCGTTCGCAGCGCCCTCGATCAGCAGCTCCACCACATGCGTGATGCCTTCGCCGTCCGCCACCACCTGCTTCGCCAGCGACGTGCAAACCTCGCCCAGCGCCGCGGCAAACTTCTCGTCCGCCGCGGCAATCTTCGCGTCGGACGCGCCCGAAGCCAGCAGCAGCACCGTGTCGTTGGTCGAGGTGTCGCCGTCAATCGAGATGCGGTTGAAGCTTCCTCCCACCGCATTCCCCAAAAATCCGTCCAGAGCCGTCGCTTCCACGGCCGCGTCTGTGAACAGATACACCAGCATCGTGGCGTGCAGATTCGGCCCACCCGTCGCGCCCGAAGGAACCAGCTGCGGGTGGATCATCCCCGCGCCTTTGCACACGCCGGCAATCCGCACCTGCTTGCCGCCGGACTCAAAATTCGCGTGCGCCACCTTCGGCCGCGTGTCCGTCGTCATGATCGCCCGCGCAAACTGCGAAAAGGCCGCTCCGTCCGCCGCCAGCGACTGCCGTACTTCCGGCAGCGCCCGCACCAGCTTCTCCGCCGGCAGCGGCACGCCAATAATGCCCGTGGACGATGGAAACACCTCATGCGCGGCGCAACCGAACATCTCCGCAGCCGCCCGGCATACCTGCTCGCTCGCCGCCAGTCCCGCCGCGCCCGTCGCGCAGTTCGCGTTTCCGGCGTTCACCGCCACCGCGCGCACGCGTCCGCCGCTGCGTTGCAGATGCCGCCGCCCCACCGTCAGCGGAGCCGCCTGCACCCGATTCGACGTGAACATCGCCGCCGCGCTGGCCGGCGTATCCGCCGCCGCCACGGCAAAATCCGGCTTTCCACTGGGCTTAATGCCCGCTCTCACCGCCGCAAACCGGAACCCCCGCGGCAGCGCTTCCGTCGCAATCAACTCTGTCTCGCTCATCGGCAAACTTTTACTCTATCAACTTCCCGTCTGACATAATTTTCTCAATTGTGTCTTCCGATCCCGAATTCCTGCTCATGCGGAACGTCAGCGTCGCCCGCGGCGACAACGTCGTTCTGCACGATATTTCCCTCCGCATCGCCGCCGGCGAGCACGTGGCCATTCTCGGGCCCAACGGCTGCGGCAAATCCACCCTCATCCGCACCATCACCTGCCAGTCGTACCCCATTGCGACGCCCCAAACCGAGCTGCTGCTCCTCGGGCGCAAGCGCTGGGATGTTTCCCAGCTTCGCAGTCATCTCGGCGTGGTCTCCGCCGAGCTTCCCGGCGAACGTACGCCGGTCACCTCCGGACTCGACGCCGTCACTTCCGGCTTCTTCTCCGCCTCCACCCTCTGGCCCAATCTCCACATCGAGCCGTACATGCGCGAGCGCGCCCGTGAGGCCCTCCACGTCATGCAGGCCGAGCATCTGTCGGACAAGCTGGTCGGTGAAATGTCCGCCGGCGAACAGCGCCGCATCATGATCGCCCGCGCCCTCGTTCACCGGCCGCAGATGCTCCTGCTCGACGAGCCCTCGAACGCCCTCGACCTCGCCGCCCAGCGCGAACTGCGCGCCTCGCTGCGCCGCGTCGCCGCCCAGGGCACCGGCATCCTCATGGTCACGCATCACCTCGCCGACATCATCCCCGAGATCGACCGCGTCATCATGATGCGCCAGGGCCGCATCTTCGCCGACGGACCCAAAACCGATCTCCTCAACCCCGCAATGCTCCGCGGCCTCTTCGGTGTGGAAGTCCGCCTCGCCGAACACGACGGCTCGCTGCACTGCTGGTGATCGCAGCCCCCGGACGCCCATTTTCGCCGGCTTCCCCGTCTCTCGCGGAGAGGCGAAATAGTCCCGTCCGAGCCGGCGGGGCCTTGCATGATCCTCCGTCCCGGGGTTAACTTAGCCGTACACGGGAAAGGAGGGTGATCCAGCCAATGAAAAATTCTGACGGAAGTAGTTGTTGCGACTTCACACGTGAGGTGACTGAGGCTTAGAGCCGCTCCTGGCTCCAGTGAAATAAGTCCTGGCGTGAACCATACGCCGAGGCCACTCCCAGTCCCGGGCGTGAATCTGCCCGGGTTCCGGAAAGCGGGGGCGCCTCAGGTCAATCTCCACAGCTCACCGGTGATCAGGGCCCGCTGGCCTAACCTGGCACAGCGGGCCCTGCACATTTTGCGCCGCCCCTGCGCACTCCAAAGCTCCGCGCCTCTCCCGCCGTCCCTGCGTCCAACGAACTCCAGCCAGTCTCTGTACGAGATCGCATGGGCGGCTTCTCGCGGCCGAATCGAATCGGCAGTTCCAGTCGAGGAACTGCTGGCGCATATTGAGCGCAGGTTTGCCGTTCAGCACCTTACACCGGCAATAGCCGTCGCCGCCGCCCAGCTTCCCGCCTCTTTCCCTTCCGACCCCTTCGACCGCATCATCGCGTCCACGGCCATCGTCCACCGCATCCCGCTCATCACCGCCGACCAGCGCATCCGCCGCTCCCGCGCCCTCCGCACTCTCTGGTAACCTCAACGCCGCCGCGCCTGCGCCGTACAATACCCCCATGGAACCCCTCGTCATCGCAGGCAAAGCCTTCCAGTCGCGTCTCATTGTCGGCACCGGCAAGTACAAGGACGGCCCTGAAACCCAGGCCGCCATCGAAGCCTCCGGCGCCGAGATGGTCACCGTCGCCGTCCGCCGCGTCAATCTCGACCGCTCGAAGGAATCGCTGCTCGACTTTATCGACCCGCGGCGCTATTTCCTCCTGCCCAATACCGCCGGCTGCTACACGGCGGACGAAGCCATCCGCGCCGCCCGTCTCGCGCGCGAAGTCGGCATCTCCGACTGGGTCAAGATCGAGGTCATCGGCGATCAGGACACTCTCTACCCCGACGTCCAGGCCACGCTCGAAGCCACCCGCGTCCTCGTGAAGGAGGGCTTCACCGTCCTGCCCTACACCTCCGACGACATCGTCTTCGCCCATCGCCTCATCGACGCCGGCGCCTCCGCCGTCATGCCTCTCGCCGCGCCCATCGGCAGCGGCCTCGGCATCCAGAACCGCGCCACTCTCCGGATTCTGCGCGAAAAGATTACCGCCGTTCCGCTCATCGTGGATGCCGGCGTGGGCACCGCGTCCGACGCGGCTCTGGCCATGGAAATGGGCGCCGACGGCGTGCTCATGAACACTGCCATCGCCGCCGCCGCCAACCCCATCCTGATGGCCGAAGCCATGCAGCACGCCGTTCTCGCGGGACGCCAGGCCTACATCGCCGGCCGCATGCCCCGCAAGCTCTACGCCACGGCCAGCTCTCCGCTGGAGGGCATTTCCCGCTGAGAGTCTGCCAAAACGTTTTTGCAGACGCTCCAGGCGGCCCCATCAATTGCAAATTGTCGCCAGAAAGGCGCGCACACCATACCGCAAATGCCGTAACATCCCCTCAGCAAATTCTTTCGTCCGGTATGGCCTATGAAAAGAAGATCGTTTCTCAGGAATGCCGCGGCCCTCGCCGCGGCGCCGCTGATTCCGCACGCCCTCGACGCTGAAACCGCCAAACATCTGCCCACCGTCTCCGGCAAGCCCGAAGCTTTCCCGCCGGAATTCCTCTGGGGCACCGCCACCGCCGCTTATCAGGTGGAGGGCGGCGTCCGCGATGGCGGACGCGGCGTCTCCATCTGGGATACCTTCTCCCACACACCCGGCAAGACCTACCATGGCGAAACCGGCGATGTGGCCGACGACGAGTACCACCTCTACAAGCACGACATCCACCTGATGAAGGAGCTGGGCGTCAAAACCTACCGCTTCTCCATCGCCTGGCCGCGCATCTTCCCCGAAGGCACCGGCAAACCGAACCCCCAGGGGCTCGACTACTACAAGCGCGTCCTCGACGCTCTCCAGTCCGCCGGCATCACGCCCTACTGCACCCTTTACCACTGGGATCTCCCCCAGGCTCTGCAGGACAAGGGCGGCTGGACCAATCGCGCCACCAGCTACGCCTTTGCCGACTACGCCGGGTACGTCGCCGGCCAGCTCTCCGACCGCATCACGCACTGGATCACCACCAACGAATTCGACTCGTTCATCGACCTGGGCTACCGGACCGGCGAAATGGCTCCCGGGCTGCGGCTCCCCATGGGCCAGGTCGCTCAGGCGCGCCATCATGCCGTGCTGGCTCACGGCCTGGCGGTTCGCGCCATTCGCGCCGCCGCGAAGAAACCCGTCCAGGTCGGCTTTGCCGAGGACACCCACGGCGCCATGCCCGCCATCGAGGACCCGGCCCACATCCGCGCGGCTGAGATTGCCATTCGCGAGGAAAACGCCCCTTACACCACCGTCGTCCTCGAAGGCCACTACACCGAGCAGTACCTTCGCCGCCTGGGTCCCGACGCGCCCAAATTCACCGCCGAGGACCTCAAAATCATCTCCACTCCGGTCGACTTCATGGGCAGCAACGTTTACACCACCCAGGAAGTCATCCCGTCGGAC
>DAHVZZ010000509.1:0-3961 GCA_027323785.1 Acidobacterium sp.
ATCGCCTGCTTCGGCAAACACGCATGAATTCGCATACCATAAGTTGAGGACCGGCGTAGCCACGATGTCCTGGTCGCGATAGACCTGTCCGGCAAGCAGCTCCGGGTCCAGACCGGATTTGATAACTGCGGTCGTCTTGGCGGAGTTCGCATCGCCGAGAATGTAAAGCAGGGGCAGGGCATCAATGGATTTGGCCCCACTGCGCTGTGCCGTCGCCAACTGCTTCTGTGCGGAGTGCAGAAGCGAGTCGAAATCTTTGCCGCCGGGCAGATGCTTTGCCGCCGAATCGAGGCGCTTCTCCTTAAAGAAAATGAAAAGAATCGCGCCTGCTGCCGCCGCGCCCAGCGCCACGAGCAGGATGCGCAGAATCAGCAGCGCCGTTCCGGCCAAGCCGAGGATCGGCCCTGCCAGCCACGCAAGCACGATGGAAAGAACCAGAACAAAAGCAGCGACCAGAATCAGCAGCACGGCAGGCTCCTATTTCGCAATCAATCCGGCGTTCTGCACTTGGGAAACTCCGGAACCCAGCAGAAATTCATATCCGCCGAACCCGATCGCACAAAGGCCGGCCAGCACGCATGCGGTGATGAGCAAGGCTCGTGTCCATGGATCGCGGGCGCGGACGGCAGGCACTTCAGGCGCGGCAATGGGCGGCATGAGACGCGCCGCGCCTCGGATGCGGTCGATCTTGGCGCGTGCCTGGCGTAGCAGCTGATGCAGTTCGCCGCTGTCGCCCAGGGCGTACCGGCCGCGGTAGCCCATTTGGAGGCACAGGCAATGCAGCTCCAGCGCATCAGCAACATCCGTCGAGTCCTGCGCGCTGAGCAGCGAAAGCAGGTTGCGGAAGAAGGCTTCGCCGGCAAGATGGCCGCCGAAAAGCTCCTCCTGCAGCGGCCGCCGCGCCCAATCGCCGAAGACGGGACTTTGCAGATTCAGTACGCTTTCGTCCAGAAAGGCAACGGTGGCAAAGACGCCCATCTGCACGGTGTCGCTGGAGTAGCCGGCCGCTCGTGCGTCCTGCATGGCCGATTGCAGCGAGCGGCGCATCTGCGCGCGAAAGCTTTCCGCATCCTGTACCTGCTGGCGCTGGAAGCGTACGCGCACGATGGCTGTGAGTGCCTCCTGAAAGCAGAGGGCAAGACTGTTGACGCGAGCAGTGCTCATCACGATGTCTCCACAATGATGGTGAGGTCGAACTCGGGTTTGGCGATTTCTCCTGGAATGTAGACGCCGACACTGCGCGTTTGCAGGATGTGTTCCCAGCAAGGGCCGGAGATTTCGAGGGAAAAGTACTGCATGTCCGCTTCGGCGCGAATCGCGGTCGGCGGCACTGGAAGATGAGTGAGCTTCATGCCCGGCAGAGCGCGCTTTACCAGCTCCGGAATGAACTTCGCAGAGCAGACCTTGACCAGTTGCGGCGTAAGCCGCAGCAGCTCCGATTCGCCCAAAGCGGAGCGCATGCCCAGGATCCATCGCGCCCGCCTCAGGCATCGCTCATCCTGTACCGGGGCTGCGTAGATGTACGGTTCAGCCGGCGTAAAATTCAGCGTGATCGTGTTCGACGGGACAACAATCTCGAGATGCCGCCGGATGTGGGCATCAAGAGCGCGGAATGCCGGACCGGGGTTGCGATGATCGTAGACGGGAAGCTGGCGCGGGTCGGAATCGACAGCAAAGGTACAGAGTGCCCCGGCCAGCCTCGACAGCTCGACGAAGACAGCTTCAGGATGCGCGTGCCGCGTCGTAATCAGGTGTTGCAGCGGAGGAATACTACTGTGCAACGCGTGCAGAAACCAGTAGTTGGCCACATCCAGGGCGCCCGTTCCCGCTTCGAAACGGCCGTGCCGCCGCGCGCCACGCGCCACGGTTGAGCTTTTCTCCGCCACGGCGTCCAGCAGCCGGCGGAGCAGCAGCATCAGCGGTTCGCTCGCGCTTAGCGTCAGGCATGGAGGGACGAACTCCTCATCGCAGACCAGGTGGCCGCGGCCATCGCGCAGCACAAGCGCAATCGGAATCGAAAGCAAATGGGGAGTCAGCTCGGCTTCCGTCATCAGCCGGATATTTTTCTGTCCCAGGTCGATCTCCCGCTCGTCGATGCCGTTGGTCTCATCGCGCAGAAGCCGCTGCATGGGCGAAAAGCGGCTGCCGTTGGGCGATGCGCCCAGATCGCAGTCGAATCCGTTGTCACGGCGGCTCGGAACGGTGAGATAAAGCCTGAGCTCCGCATCCGTGGAAGGAAAGACTTCGAGCAGGTTACGCAGCGGAGGTGACGGATCGGAGTTGGGAATCTCGAAGGGAAGCCCATCGGGAAATACGCCGGAAGCGTGCAGCAAAGCCGCTGTTCCGTTACGCATCGCCTTGGGATCAATCTCTGCGTGCAGCAGCCCCCACGGCTCGCGCCACAAACTGGTGGCAAGGAACGCCATGGAGTCTTCAAAGTAGCGGCTCTGCGTCTGGAAGTGGTGGGGACTCAAATACATCCCCTCGGACCAGACGACCCGTGACAGGAATTTCATAATGATCGAACCATTTGGTGACGCGGCTGTTGTGGGGTTAACGGCCAGATCCGCTTACGGAGACAACAGTTTCAACCCGCGTCCGTGCGCAAACCCGGTCCCAACGACCGTCGATTGTGTTTGCATCGTAGGCCGCTGGACCTTTACTGTCAAGCCAAGTCGATGTAGTGTAGTTTTCCGGAACCACGCAATTCCCCTCAGCCAAGGCGGTCACGCATGGAAGAATCCAGAACTCCTTTCGACAAACCCGATTTCCCCAGCGCCAATCGATCTGCGGGCGGCGAGTCTTCCAGCGCGACAGGGATTTTCGGGCAGGTAGGCGCCGCTCCGGCTCAATCGGAGGACGATCTGCTTGCATCGCTCATGCAGCAGGCGGAGAAACCAACGCCAGCGCCCGAGCCTGTGGAACCGTTGAAGGTGCAACCGGCTGCCACCCCGGAGCCCGGTCCCTCTCCCGGTCCAGGCGAGTTCACACGCATGTTACAGGCGCTGACAACTTCGGAACAGAGCGCGTCTTCCACCCCGGCGCAAGCGTTAAATCGCACCCCGGAAGCAGCGCGCGTTTTCAGCCATGTTTCCATGGAGAAGAGGCCTTCCCAGGAACCGGATTGCACAGAAGCCGCCGGCCAGCCAAAGTCGGCCGCAGAGCCTCAAAGCGCGCCTCTCGATCAAGCCGGCTCGTCAGAACCCGGCGCCTTCACGCGGATGTTCAGCTCCATGAGCGCCAAAGCCGCACCGGAACCGGTGCCGCCAGCGTCAGCTCCGCTCACATCTGGTCCCGGAGAATTCACCCGGATGTTTCAAAGCGTTCAGGGTACAAACAACTCGTCGGCACCAGCTCCGCCCGCCGGGGGGCCAGGCGAGTTCACACGGATGTTCTCAAGCCAGAGCGCAACTCCGCCGTCGCAGGGGGATCCGCTGCAATCGCTCAAGCCAGAGCCGCCAGCGCAGAGCGGAATAAAATTCACTGGAGCTTCGGCGCCGGTCGCCGAACCGGCTCTCCCCGCGCAAGGCGGCTTTACGCAACTGCTGCAAGCTCTGAACCATGAATCGACACCGAAGGCCGCGCCGCCTCCACTGGTTCAATCTTCTCCTCCTCCGCCCGCGCCGTCGGCTGGAGGGTTCACGCAGCTCTTGCGGGCGCTGTCAGACCAGCCGGCTGCGTCGCAGATGCCCGCTGTTCCGCCACCCCCGGTTGCGCCGCCTCCGCTGACGTCAGCGCCCACAACACCCCTGGCTTCGCCACAAGCCGTTCCGCCCGTGCTTCCGCCCGTTGCTCCGCCGCCTGTCGCTTCTGGTCCTGGCGAGTTCACGCGGGTAATTTCCGGTTCGGCTCTGCGCGATCTGCCGGGGCAGGGCACCGCGCCCGTGCTGCCAGCAGCCGCACCTGCATGGACTCCGCCGCTTGCTCCCAAGCTGCAGGCCTCACCGCCACCGCCGGCGGC
>DAHVZZ010000522.1:0-2503 GCA_027323785.1 Acidobacterium sp.
ACGGCGAAGACTTCGTCGAGGAGTTCTCCAATGTTGTGGCCGTGCTCGGCGGAGATGGGGACGAGGTTGCGGATGCCGATCCGGCGGAAGTTTTCCGCGGCGGCTTCGAGCGATTCGGCGTCGATCTTGTTGACGGCGAGAAAGAGCGGCTTGCCGGTGCGCTGCAGCAGGCGGGCGAGGTCGAGATCGGGAGCGGCCAGCTCGGTGCGGCCGTCGACGACCATGACGATGGCATCGGCCTCGTCGAGGGCAAAACGGGCCTGGCGGAAGATTTCCGCGGGGATGAGCGCTTCGTCATCGGGGACGATGCCGCCGGTGTCGATGAGGCGCGCGGTGCGTCCGGCCCAGGCGACCTCGCCATAGATGCGGTCACGGGTGATGCCGGGCTCATCGCCGACGATGGAGCGGCGGGTGCCGGTGAGCCGGTTGAAGAGCGTGGATTTGCCGACGTTGGGGCGGCCGACAATGGCAATGGTGGACAAGCCCGCCACCGGTATTTTCAACCCTTCGGTTGCTGTCCGGAGCAGCGGCTTTTTCTTGTGACCTGGTTTAGGCATCCTGTTCGATTATCGTTTGAGTTGGTCCCTGGGTGACGATGTATACTATACATCATGAGGCGGACCCAACTCTATCTCGACGACGAACTGTGGAATGCGCTGCACGCGAGCGCTGTTCGGGAGAAGACGACGATATCCGATCTGGTGCGCCGAGCCGCGCGCGAGCGATATCTGGCGGGACGAGAAGGGCGGGAGCAGGCAATGCTAGCCATGGTCGGATTGCGGAAAGACCGGTCTGACATTGGAGATGCGGAGGAATACGTCCGCAGTCTGCGGCGCGGCGACCGGCTGGAGAGGCTTTCCCGTCCATGACGGTGCTGGTGGATTCGGACATTCTGATCGAGGTGTCGCGAGGCCGGAACCGCGACGTGGTGAAGCAGTGGCTGGAACTGTGCCGCTCCGAGGACCGCGTCCTTTATTCTCCGGTGACGGCGGCGGAACTGTGGGCGGGCGCGCTGCCGGAGGAACACAGGACACTGGCGGCGCTGTTTGCCGCGCTGGAATGCGTTGGGATCGATGCCGCGACCGGAAAGCTGGCCGGAGACTATCTGCGGCTCTTCCATCGCAGTCATCATGTGGAACTGGGTGACGCGCTCATCGCAGCTTCGGCGGTCAGAAGCGAGGCCTCGCTGTGGACGCGCAATCGGAAGCACTTTCCCATGGCAGAACTTCAGTTCTACTGACGCGGATCAGCTAACCGTTTCGGCGCTGTAGCGGGCGATCAGCCCGGTGCGGACCGCGTGGCGGTAGACGCCGGTGAAGAGCCGGGCCATCAGCAGGAGGTAGGCGACAGCGAGGACGGCTCCGATAAGGAGCGAACTGGCGGCCAACCGGTGGCCCTCCAGCACGCCGCGCATTCCTTCAAAGACGTAGCTGGGCGGGATGAGGCGGGCGAGGCCCTGCATCCAGACGGGCAGGGTGGAAAGCGGATAGAAGACGCAGGCCAGCGGCGAAAGGAAAGCCGGGATGGGCCAGATGAACCACTCCGCCGCGGGGCCAAGGCGCAGGACGAGAGCGCTGCCGAAGATGCCGAGAGCGATTCCGAAGAGGAAGAGGACCAGGACGTAGGCGGCCAGCATGGCTCCGTAGACGAAAAACGAAAGCCCGAAGGCGAGCGTGGCCAGGGAGACCATGACGGCGAGCCCGACCATGCTGGTGGCGATGCTGGAGAGCACCAGGCCGCCAAGGTATTCCGAGAGGGAAAGCGGCGAGGCGAAGAGGTTGAGGAAGTTGCGGGACCAGACGTCTTCCAGAAAGGCGGTGGTGATGCCCTGCATGACGCGGGACATGAAATCCCAGAGCAGGACGGCGCCGAGCATGGCGGGAATGAAGTTGAAGCGCGCACCGGAGACGGAGTTGAGGTAGCGGGTGATGAATCCCCAGAGAACGATGTCGATGGCAACCCAGGAAAAGAGCGGCACGACGCGCGCCGGGCTGCCGCGGAGCAGGTAGAACTGGCGGAGCAGCAGGGCGGAGGTGCGGGAGAGGCTTCGCCGCAGAGAGCCGGGCATCAGTCTTCCTCCCGGTGGAGCGTGAGCGGCTCGCGCGCGACGGTGACGAAGAGGTCTTCGAGGGTCTGGTGTCCGTGAGCGGCGGGCAGGGTGCGGGGATCGCCTTCGAGGAGGATGCGTCCCTTTGAGAGAAAAAGCACGCGATGGCAGACGTCGGCCACTTCGATCATGTTGTGCGAGGTCCAGAGGACGCCGACGTCGCAGCGCTGGGCGAAGTCGCGGATGGTGGCGCGGATTTCGCGGGCGGTGGCGGGATCGAGGGAAGCGGTCGGCTCATCGAGGAGCAGAAGGCGGGGACGGTTGAGCATGGCCTTGGCCAGAGCGACGCGGGTTTGCTCACCGCTCGAGAGCACGCCGCATTTGGTATTGCGGAAGCGCCGGAGGTCGAATTCGGCGAGGACTTCTTCGATGCGCTGGCGGAGCGCGGGCACTGCG
>DAHVZZ010000068.1:0-2490 GCA_027323785.1 Acidobacterium sp.
CATTGTTCGCCGGTGGTGTAGGGGATGGCGGCGATGGCGACGTGGTCCTTCGGGTGCACGTCCACGTCGGGATAGCTGGTGGCCGGTTTGGCGCGGGGCGGCTCTCTTCGTGCAAAGGCCGGCATGGCCGCGGCGACGAGCAGGGCAGGGATGAAGAACCGGCCGGCACGCGCCAGCAGGGAAATCGGGCGGTTACGCATGGTCACCATTATGATCTTGCCTTATGACAGCGGGAAAGCGAGAGTGGTAAGCGGTGTTGATTTTATACAGTTTGGCGCTTTTGCTGATTCTGCTCGTCGGGTCGCCGTGGTGGATTTTCCGGATGGCCACCTCGGGAAAGTATCGCGAAGGGCTGGCGGAACGGCTGGGCTGGATACCTGGGCGCATCCGCCGGAGTGTTTCCCGCGAGCGGGTGGTCTGGGTGCATGCGGTTTCGGTGGGGGAAGTGCTGGGCGCGGCGCGGCTGATTGAGGAGCTGACGGAGCAGCTGGAGGCTCGGGTGGTTATCTCCACGATGACGCGGACCGGACAACGCCTGGCCCGCGAGCGATTTGGGGCGGAGCGGGTTTTCTATTTTCCGCTGGACTTTGCGTGGGCGGTTCGCCGCTGGTTTCGGATGCTGCGCCCGTCCATGCTGGTTCTGGTGGAGACGGAATTCTGGCCGCGAATGCTGGTGGAGTGCCGGCGAGCGGGTGTTCCGGTGGTGGTGGTGAATGCGCGGATTTCCGATCGGTCGTGGCCGCGGTATCGGCGGCTGGCGGTGGCCTGGAGGCGTTTGCTGAAGGGACTGGCCGCGGTTCTGGCACAAACGGAACTGGACGCCGAGCGGCTGCGGGCTTTGGGCGCGTCCAATGTTCGCGTTGCGGGGAATTTGAAATACGACGTTCGTTCGGTTCGTCCGGCGGCGGTGACGGAGTTGCTTCGCGGGCATTTGCCGGGCGGTGTTCCGGTGCTGGTTTGCGGATCGACCGTTGGCGGTGAAGAAGAATTGCTGGTGGAGGCTTTGCCATCGGGGATTGTTACGATTCTTGCTCCACGGCACCCGGAGCGGTTTGCGGAGGCGGCGGAGATTTTGCGCCAGAGGAATTTGCCCTGGGTACTGCGTTCGGAATGGGTGAAGGCGCCTGCCGACCTCGCTCCGGGAACGGTCTTCCTGCTGGACTCGATCGGCGAGCTGGCCTCTGTTTATTCGCTGGCCACTGCGGCCTTTGTGGGAGGAAGTCTTGTCCCGGCCGGGGGGCACAACCCGCTGGAGCCGGCGCAGTTTGGGGTGCCGGTGGCGATGGGGCCGAGCTACGAGAATTTTCGGGGGATCGTGGATGCGCTTCGGCAGCGCGAGGCGATCCGGATTGCCTCAAGAGAGTCGCTGGCCGGCGTGCTGGTGGAGCTTTTGTCGGGGAGCGGCCATTCGCGCGCTGTGGGTTTGCGAGGACGGGCGGTCTTCGAGAGCGAGGCGGGAGCTACGGAGCGCGCTGCGCAGGCGATCATGGGCATTCTGGAGGCGGAGGCGTGAGCCGGTCGATTCTGCCGGTTGTGCGTCCGCTGACGCCGCTATATCGCGCGGTGTGGGCGGCGAGGAATCTGGCGTATGACCGCGGGTGGGCGCGGGCACGGCGTCTGCGAAATCCGGTGATCTGCGTTGGAAATATTTCGGTGGGCGGGTCGGGGAAGACGCCACTCACGATTCGCCTGGCGGAGTTGCTGGTAGCGCGCGGGATCGGGGTTGATGTGCTCTCGCGCGGATACGGGCGGCGTTCCGCTGTGGTCGCTCGGGTGGATCCCGCCGGAGCAGCGGAGGATTTTGGCGATGAGCCGCTGCTGATCGCGCAGTCCGCTCAGGTGCCGGTCTACGTGGGAGCAAGCCGCTATGCCGCCGGAGCCCTGGCAGAGAGCGATTTTGCGGGTCCGCGCGTGCATTTGCTGGACGACGGGTTCGAGCATCGTCAGCTGGCCCGAGACGTGGATATTGTGGTGCTGCACCGCGATGATCTGAGGGCCGGTCTGCTGCCTGCCGGGCGGCTGCGCGAGCCGCTTTCGGCGCTGGGCCGGGCACATTTTCTGGCATTGCGCGAAGAGGATGCCGACCTGGAACAGGAGATGCGAGGCCGAGGGCTGCGACAGCCGGTTCTATGGATGAGAAGGAGGGTGGAGATCCCGAAGGCCGGGCGGGCTGTCGCCTTCTGCGCCATTGGACACCCGGAAGAGTTCTTCCGCGATCTGAAAGACGGGGGCATGGCGATGGTGGCGACTCGCTGGTGGCGCGATCATCACCGGTATACGCCGGGCGATGCCGCCGAACTGGTGGAATTGCTGCGGCAGCATCATGCGGATGCATTTGTTACGACGGCAAAGGATTTTGTTCGCCTCGATGTTGGTACGCGGGCGGCTCTGGAAAATGCCGCACCTGTCCAGGTGGCTCGCCTGGGCCTCACGCTTCTCGATGAACCGATGGTCATCGATCAGCTGATGGGATCGCTTCCGGGAGCGGGA
>DAHVZZ010000534.1:0-3207 GCA_027323785.1 Acidobacterium sp.
TCCAGAGAGATCGCCCGGCGCGCCTGAGAGCGCATCGGGATTGGACCTGCGGGACCAGACGGCAAAGACCGGAATGCCAAGCAGCACGATCACGAGCCCGGGCCATGTGTATTGAGGTTTGTAGCGCAATAATACGATACAAATCCAGAGCGCCATCGCGATATAGAGAGCGGGCAGCACAGGATAACCAAAGGCACGGTAGGGCCGCTCGGCATGGGGACGGCGGACGCGCAGGACAAAGAGCGACAGGATGGTGAGGATGTAAAAGATGAGCTCGGTACAGATGATGTAGTCAAGCAGCTGATTGTAGGAACCGGAGATGCAGAGAAAGCAGGTCCACACGGCCTGAACGATGAGGGCGGCGACCGGAGTGCGCCAGCGGGGATGGAGCCGCCCGGCCGACTTGAAGAAAAGGCCGTCGCGGCTCATGGCGTAGTAAACGCGCGCCCCGGCGAGGGTGAGGCCGTTGGCGCAGCCAAAGGTGGAGATGAGGATGGCGCCGGCCATGAGCCAGGCTCCGGCGCGGGAGAAGATCTGCTGGAGCGCGGCGGTGGCGACGCGGTCGTCCTTGGCGTACTGAATCCCGCGGGCGGCGACGGTGGCTCCGTGGGGATCTCCATGGAGCGGCAGAGCCATCAGATAAACGAAATTCGCAAGGATATAGAGGCCGAGGACCAGGGCGGTGCCCATGGCGAGCGAGAGGGGCAGGTTGCGCTTTGGATTGCGGACTTCGCCGGCGGTGTAGGTGACGTTGTTCCAGGCGTCCGCGGAGAAGAGCGAACCGGTCTGGACCACGGCCAGGATGGTGAAGACGCCGACAAGGGCGACAGGACCGCCCACGCCGACATGGATGGCGTGAAGAGAATCCCACGAGGCTCCCCGCCAGAAATTGGCGCCGAAGTTGGCGCGGATGGCGGCGGCGTTGCGGCCCAGCAGGAATCCGAAGCCGACGAGCCCCAGCAGCGCGGCGGTTTTGGCGGTGGTGAAGATGTTCTGGACGATGGCGCCGAGCCTGAGGCCGAAGATGTTGACGAAGGCCAGCAGAAGAATGACGACGATGGCGGCGAGATTGGCGGTGCTGATGCCGATATCCATGTTGCCCAGGACCATGGGGCCGACGCGCCAGGCCGGAACGTGGGCAATGTGCCAGATCCAGTGGGTCGAGGAGATGGAAGGAAAGAAGACGCCGAGGAATTTGCCGAAGGCGACGGCGACGGCGGCGATGGTTCCGGTCTGAATGACGAGGAAGAGGGTCCAGCCGAAGAGAAAGCCCCAGATGCGGCCGAGAGCTTCGCGGAGGTAGACGTACTGGCCGCCGGCGCGGGGCATCATGGCGGCCAGCTCGCCATAGCTGAGGGCGCCGATGATGGTCATGACCGTGGTGACGATCCAGGCCCCGATGAGCAGGGCGGGCGAAGCGACATCGCGTCCGATTTCGGCCGGGACGATGAAGATGCCGGAGCCGATCATGGAGCCGACCACGATGGAGGTGGCGCTGAATAGACCGAGGCCCGCGACGAGATTTGGCCGGGCCGGAGGGGCGGTTTCGGTGCGGGAACTCACGTGTCCTACAGTTCTACTTGAAAATTGCGAGAAAGTCTTTGGCGGACTGCCCGGCAGAGCGGCCGGAACCGAAGATGGCGGAGATAACCGCAACACAGTCGACCCCGGCGTCGTAGACGGAGGGGGCGTTCTGCAGGGTGATGCCGCCGATGGCGACCAGCGGTTTATCGGTCAGCTCGCGGAGCCGCGCCACTGCGTCGAGTCCGAGGACGGGGTGCGTGTCGAGTTTGGTGGCGGTGCTGAAAACGGGGCCGATGGCAATGTAATCGACTGGCTCGTTGTTGGCGCGGAGGAGCTGGTCGACGTCATGCGTGGATAGACCGACGATGGCATGGCGGCCGAGCAAAGAGCGGGCCTCGCCCGGAGATGGGTCGTCCTGGCCGAGGTGGACCCCGTCGCAGCCGGTCGCGGCGGCGAGGCTCGGGCGGTCGTTGAGGATGAGGCGCAGAGCGGGCGCGGCCTCGCGGATGGCGAGAGTGTCCTGGGCGACCAGCAGATTGTCGTCGGCCTTGTTGCGGTACTGGAGGATCTGGACCCCGGCCTCGGCCATTTCGGCGGCCAGCTCGCGGAGCAGGTTCCAGCGGGAAGCGTGATCGGTGGCGGGATCGAAGGGAACGCCGCGGAAAACGACACCGGCATCGAGAATGGGATACAGCACGGGAAAAGAGGCTTGGGCGCGAGGCATGGCGGCGATTTCCGGAGCGCAGAAGTTACGAGGCTGCTCTCTGGGGAGTTTACGCCGGAGCGGGTGGGGGAAGAGGCTCCCTGGGGGTGGGAGCCTCTTCGCAATGAGCGTCGGGGATTAGCGGGGTGAGACGCTCATTGCCATCTGGGAGCCGCTCTCCAGCTCGACGTTGCGGTTCTGCGCGCTGAGCATGGTGGCACCGGAAGATGCGGCCGAGCCGGAGACGCCGTTGCGGCCGGCGGTGCCGGAGGCGGCGATATTGCTGAAGGTGGCCCCGGAAAGATTGCCGACCGGGAACCGGGCTCCGGAGAATGCGGAACCTCCCTCGGTGGCTCCGGAGAGGTTCATCGCGCCCCGATCCATCCCTGCGGCTGAGCCGGCCATACCGCTCGCTGTTCCGCCGAGGTTGGAGGCGCCGTGGCCGGCCATTCCGCCAGCCGTTCCGAGACCGGCGCCCGCGGCCCCGGCTGCGCCGCCCACCAGACCGCCCCCGAGGCCTCCGCCGCCGCTCATCATTCCGCCACCGGCGACCGGAACAGGCCCGGACATGGCGCCTGCGCCCATCATGTCACCCGAGCCCGAGGCATCCAGCGGGGCCGGGGCGGAAATGGAACGCATGAAGGCATGGATGGGAATTTGGTGGCCGTTGCGCAGAATGGCGCGATCGAAGGCGAAGGCGAGGTGCGCATCGTGATGAGCGCGGGATTTTGCCTGAACCTGGGTGACGTGCCCCAGCAGGCGAGTGCCGCGGGGGAGCCTCGTGCCATCGGAGAGTCGCGCGGCGGAAGTGGTTTTTGCCAGGACCTGCTCGCCCACTCTGGCATGTTTGCTGTTGAGTTCCCGGGTGAGCCTGGCGGAGACCTGGGTGGCCTGAGCAGCCGAGGCGGAGGCGCGGCCGGCCTGCGTCGCGGCGCTGCCGGCAGTGGAGGCTTCGGCGGTGCTCGCCGCCGACGAGGAAG
>DAHVZZ010000536.1:0-3067 GCA_027323785.1 Acidobacterium sp.
GGAACCGCCGGTGAGCACGCGGGCCCAGGGCTGGCGAATGATGCGGAAGTGCGTCTCGATGTAGGGAATCAGCTCATGCATCAGGGCATCGCCGTAGGGGCCGTTGTTGGGCGAATTGACCGCGTAGGAGTCGTCGAAGTAGGGCGTGGGGTGCTGGAAGGTGACGGCGATCATGCGCGGGAAGTGGGGGCCGCTCCACGCCTGAAAGGTGCGATAGCGGCGGCGCTGCCATGATCCGGGCGCGCCGGGATGCATGCGCATGGAGAGCGGCGGGGCCAGATTGAAGTGGCCCTGCTCGTAAATGACCGGGTAGTACTGCCGGGGATGCTGCTGGTAGCCGGCGGGCAGCAGGACAGTGGCTCCGATATAGATGGGGTGGCCCCAGAACTTCGACAGCAGGGGGCTCTTCATGCGGATGTGCTTCACCCATGGCGTGTCCGGCGGCATCACGACCGGAGGAATGACGTGGGAGACTGCCAGGCGGATGGTGAAGCCGTGCGCGGGGTCGAGGTGGACGCGCTCGACATTGCTGTAGAGGTTGCCGGGCGAGTGGTTGAACTGCTGGCCTTCCCAGTGGTCCATGTGCGCCCAGATCACATGTCCGTCCGCTCGGGGGAAGCGGGTGTAGACGTTGACGAAGGCCTGCACGGAATAGTCGCCGGGGGGCAGGTCGCGGAGGCTTTGCAGGGGATAGCCGGCACTGGCTGCATTGATGATGGTGGGCTGTCCGGGGGCAACCTGGGTCATGTCCTGGCCGAAGAAGGGGTCCAGCGAGCCGAAGTCGTCGAGCAAATTGGAGCCGGGACTGCGGCTGAGGATGACGTAAGCGCGTCCGGTGATGGCCGCGGAGTGGAGCGACGCGGGAACCACGACCTCGAAGCGCGATTTGGGCTGAGCAACGGCGGCGGGAACGAAGGCAAGCGAAAGCAGGAGGGCAAGCAGGGACAGAGGAGGCTTCTTCATGATTCTCATTTCGGAGGAAGTTCGCCCAGTTTGTGCCGGATCGTGAGCGGCTGGGCGGCCCAGGGACGGAACATCAAGGATACATGCCGGGAGCCGCGCCCGCTGTGGGTTGGGCGGTGCGTGCGCCGGGTTGAAGTCACCCCCGTTTCCGCCGATGAGGGGGACAGAGGTCCGTGCGAGCGGGCGCGCCTGGTTCCGCGGGGGATGAGCGGGGCGGGTGCGGGAGGGTGGCTCAGAGGATGTTTGCGATTATCGGCATTCTGGTGGTGTTTGGGGCGGTGCTGGCGGGCTATCTGATGGAGCACGGGAATCTGCTGGTGCTGGTGCAGCCGGCGGAGTTGCTGATTATCGCGGGGGCGGGAACGGGGACGCTGCTGATCGCGAATCCGGTGCGGACGCTGAAGAAGATTGCGTCGGGGGCGGTGGGGATCTTTGGGGGATCGAAGTTTGGGAAGGCGCGGTATCTGACGACGCTGCGGATGATGTTCGAGCTGCTGCAGAAGGCGCGGCGGGGCGGGATGCTGACGATTGAGACGGATGTGGAGAAGCCGGAGGAGAGCGTGATTCTGAAGGAGTATCCGGCGTTTCTGAAGGATCATCACGCGCGGGATTTTGTGTGCGACACGCTGCGCATGGTGATTACGGGCGGGGTGGACGCGTTCGACATGGACCAGATGATGGACCTGGACATGGAGGTGCAGCACCACGGGGCGGAAGAGCCGGTGACGGCGCTGTCGACGATGGCGGATTCGCTGCCCGGGCTGGGGATTGTGGCGGCGGTGCTGGGGGTGGTGATCACGATGGGGGCGCTGGGCGGACCGGCGACGGAGATTGGGCACAAGGTGGCGGCGGCGCTGGTGGGGACGTTTCTGGGGATTCTGCTGTGCTACGGGCTGGTGGGTCCGGTGAGCCAGAACATGGCGAAGACGACGGCGGAGGAACACGCGTATTTGTACGTGCTGCGGGTACTGATGCTGGCGTTCATCCGGGGGCAGCCGCCGGTGGTGGCGATTGAGATGGGGCGGCGGGCGATTCCGGCGCACGTGCGGCCTTCGTTCACGGAAGTGGAAGAGGCGTGCCGGAACCAGCCGGCGGCAGCGGGCGGCGAGACGGCGGCGGCGGCCGGTTAGGAGCGGGACTGCATGGAGCAGAACAAGCCGGTCATCATTATTAAGAAGAAGTCGGGGCACGGGGGCCACCATGGCGGGGCGTGGAAGGTGGCGTATGCGGATTTTGTGACGGCGATGATGTCGCTGTTCATCGTGCTGTGGCTGATGAACACGACGCCGAAGATCCGGAAGGCGGTGGCGGGATATTTCAACAATCCGCGGAGCGACTCGCATGAGACGGGGACGGACCAGTCGGGTTCGTCGGCGAATCTGCCGGTGACGGAGAAGAATGTTCAGGATCTGAAGAAGCGGCTGCAGGAAGCGGTGCGGCGGATGAACGATCTGAAGGCGCTGCAGAAGCAGATCACGATCACGATCACGCCGGAGGGTTTGCGGATCGATCTGCTGGAGACGAAGGACGGGGCGTTTTTCGACACGGGGAGCGCGAAGCTGAACCAGAGGGGGACGGAGCTGCTGACGATGCTGGCGCAGCAGCTGCGGACGATTCCGAACCGGATTGAGATTGAGGGGCACACGGATGCGCAGCCTTATGCGAATCCGGATGGGTACGACAACTGGGACTTGTCGACGGATCGGGCGAACGCGGCGCGGCGGGTGATGCAGGCGAACGGGCTGCGGAAGAATCAGGTGTCGGAGGTGCGGGGATACGGGGACGAGGATTTGCGGGTGCCGTCGAATCCGCTGGATCCGTCGAACCGGAGGGTGACGCTGATTGTGCAGTATCTGTCGGTGAAGCCATCGGATGAGACGGCGGGGGGGGCGAGTCCTCCGGAGACGGCAGGTTCGGCAGCGGGTTCAGCGGGCAGTGCTGCGGCGGAGCCCGAAAAGGGTTCGCCGGCCGGGGCCGCGGCTGGCGAAGACGCGCAGAATGCGGCCGGCAAGCCGGTGCAGCCTGCGGCGGGCGGGGCGGCGACCTCCGCCGTTGGCAAGCCGAGTCCTGCATCTCCTGTGGCGAAGGAGTCTGGAAAGGCCGG
>DAHVZZ010000552.1:0-7208 GCA_027323785.1 Acidobacterium sp.
GCGGCCTTCATAGGCGCGGTGGTGCTGGCGCTGCTGCATGTGCTGTTTTCCTTCGCATTCAGATGAGGAGATGGATGGAGAAATGCACCGCTACAATAGAACCATGCCCCTGCAAAATATGACGCGCCGCCGGCAGAAGTCGCCGCCGCCGGGCGAAACCGGCCAGGAGGCGCTGTATCTGCGTTCGCTGAGCGAGCGGCAGGTGCATGTGCACGTGAAGCTGCGCGACGGGGAGACGGTCTCCGGCTGGATCGAGTATTTCGATGACCGCATGATCCGGCTGACGCGGGAAGGGAAGCCGAATCTGTTTATTTACAAGAATCAGATTCGCACCATCACGGAACACGGGCGGGAGCCGCGGAAACGCACGCGCCGGGGCGAATCGCCAGGGCAGGCGACTGAGGAATCATGAGCGGAGAGCGCATACCCGAACAGATGGAGTTTGCGGTGAAGGCGTCCGAAATCGCCATGGAGGCGGGCGCACTGCTGCGGGGCTATCGCGAGCGCGGCGTGGCCACCGAGTACAAGGGCGACGTGGACCTGGTGACGGAGGCGGACCGGGCCTCGGAGAAGCTGATCGAGGAGCGGCTGACGGCTGCGTTTCCCGGGCACGGGATTTTCGGTGAAGAGGGCGCGCGGAAGCGGATGGACGGCGAATACCGCTGGTATGTGGATCCGCTGGACGGCACCACCAATTTCGCGCACGGATTTCCGGTGTTCTGCGTCTCGATGGGGCTGGAGCGGCGGCGGCCGGGGCTGGCCGCGGATGCCGACGGCGAGCTGGTGGCCGGGGTGATCTACGATCCGATGCGGGACGAGCTGTTCGCTGCGGAAAAGGGCAGGGGCGCGTGGCTGAACGGGCGGCGGATTCATGTGTCGCGAACCTCGGCGCTGGCCGAGGCGCTGCTGGCGACGGGTTTCCCCAGCCGGAAGCGCCATGCCAGCCCGAACATCCACTTCTATCAGGAGTTCACGCTGCGCTCGCACGGGGTGCGGCGGGCCGGGTCGGCGGCGCTGGACCTGGCATATGTGGCCTGCGGGCGGATCGACGGCTTCTGGGAGTTTCACCTGAATCCCTGGGACACGGCGGCGGGCGCGCTGCTGGTGCTGGAGGCCGGAGGAACGATGACCCGTTTCGACGGCGGAGGGTTTCGGCTGGACAGCGATGAGATTCTGGCGACCAACGGGCTGCTGCGGGCGGAGCTGATGGGCTTCTTCGCGGATCTGTTCGAGGGGCGGAATCTGAGTCCGATACCCACACCGGCGGAGTTTGCGGCGGCGCGGCGGGCGGCAGGTTCCCAAAGTTAGGTTGGGAGCGAAATAGGCTGCTTCGAGCGGGCGAATCCCCTGCTAGAATGAGGCGTTGCAGGACAATTGGGCTGAGGGGCAACGACAGCGAGTTGCGCTGCGCCAGCCGGATCCAACAGCGGAGCCGGGGCGCAGGGGAGCTCGCCGGGTCTTCGTCCTGAGCGCGCGATTGCAACTGAACTCCCACACCCGAAGAGGAACTCAATGGCTTACGTGATTGCTGAACCCTGCATTGGCACGAAAGACACAGCGTGCGTCGATGCCTGCCCCGTTGACTGCATCCATCCGAAGAAAGATGAAGCGAACCACGCGAACGCCGACCAGCTGTTTATCGATCCGGTGGAATGCATCGACTGCGGCGCGTGCGTGCCGGTTTGCCCGGTGTCGGCGATCTACGCGGCTGACGATCTGCCGGAGAAGTGGCAGGATTTCGCGGCCAAGAACGCGGCTTATTTCGGCCGGTAAGTCAGTTTCACAGTGGAAGCGCCCGCAAGCGCCCGGCGGTAGCCGTGTGTTTGCGGGCGTTTTGCATTTGCGCCAAACTGCGCCGAGCTGAGCAACCCATGCCGATGTGTCCCGCGTCACAGATGGGGACTGCCTGTATTCAGGACCGCCCCCACTTATGACTGTGATCGAAATGACTAACCAGGACAGCAGAGGAAGAAATGTCTCTCATGGGAGAATCGGCACGGAGAGGTTTGTATTGATGAGCTCAGGACCAACGCAGCCTCGACCCGCGAATCAGCACGTGCGGCGGAACCCGCCCATTGCCGGTGAACAGGAGGCCATCGAAAAGGCTCGCAATGGCGATGCCCGGGCCTTCGAGACGCTGTATGCGATGCATAAGCGGCGGGTGTATTCGCTCTGCCTGCGGATGCTGGGCAACGTGGCGGAAGCGGAGGACCTGACGCAGGAGGCCTTTCTGCAGCTGTACCGGAAGATCGGCACCTTCCGCGGGGACTCGGCGTTTTCCACCTGGCTGCACCGGCTGGCGGTGAACGTGGTGCTGATGCACCTCCGCCGGAAGGGCCTGCCTCAGGTGTCGCTGGAAGAGACGCTGGAGCCATCGCAGGACGATGGGCCGCGCAAGGATGTCGGAGCGCGCGACCTGACCCTGTCGGGCTCCATCGACCGGGTGACGCTGGAGCGGGCGATCGAGAACCTGCCGCCCGGGTACCGGCTGGTATTTGTGCTGCACGATGTGGAAGGTTACGAGCATAATGAAATTGCGGAGATGCTCGACTGCTCGATCGGAAACAGCAAATCGCAGCTGCACAAGGCGCGCATGAAGCTGCGGGATCTGCTGCGGACGGGCCAGCGGAAGGAGCAGATCGCGTAATGGTGCATACCATGGACAAAGCCATGACCTGCGCGGAGTTTCAGGAAAAGTTGCCGGAACTGTTCGAAGCCAATGCGGACCTGAACGAGCAGGAACATCTGAAGGGCTGCGAGAACTGCGCGGCGCTGGTGCGGGATCTGGCGTACATCGCCTCTCAGGCGAAGCTGCTGTTGCCGATCCACGATCCCAGCCCGGCGGTTTGGGACAACATCCAGACGGCGATCCGGGGCGGCGGTAATCCCGGAGGCTCGGTCTCGCGCGGCGGCAAATAGGCGCTTCCCGGCGGAGTCCGCTCCATATAATCAGAGAACGAATGAGCGGGACGAGCCAGCCGCGGCCAAAAGCGGGCAAAGTAACGCAAATCGTGCTCACAGGCTTCATGGGCGCCGGCAAGACCACGGCGGGCATGCTGGCGGCCGAGCGTCTGCGCTGGCGGTTTGTGGATATCGACCGCATGGTGGAAGAGCGCGCCGGGATGACGGTGGCGGCCATCTTCGAGCAGCGGGGCGAAGCGGCCTTCCGGGAGATGGAAGCGGCGGCGATCCGGGAGGCGGCGGTTTACGAACAGGTGGTGATGGCGCTGGGCGGCGGCGCCATCGAACGCGACGAGACCCGGGCGTTTCTGGCGTCGCTGGAAACGTGCCGCGTCGTCTACCTTGAAGCTCCTTTCGACACGCTGATGGCGCGCTGCGCGGAGCAATCCGGCGGCGCGGTGCGTCCGGTGCTGCGGGACCGCGAACGGCTGACGGCGCGCTGGCAGGCGCGGTTGCCCCTATACCAGCAGGCCGACGCGACGGTTTCGACGGTAGACCTTGCGCCGGAAGCCGTTGCCGAGGCGGTTCTGGCGGCGGCCGGCGTGGCTGCCGCGGAGAGCGCTCCGGCCGGACCACAGATACGTACCGGGGTGAATACGGAGGCGCGCGCATGAGCCGGCCGATCAGCCCGCGGGGCGTGGTGCTGTTCTCGTTTGGCGTGGCGATCGCGCTTTATCTTGCCTACCTGCTGCGCGCCGAGCTGGTGGTGATCTATGTCAGCGGGCTGTTCGCGGTGGTGCTGATGCCGCTGGTGCGGTCCATCATGCGGGTGCGGATCGGCCGCTGGCATCCCAGCCGGGCGATAGCGGTGCTGATCATGCTGGTGCTGACGGTGGGCGGACTGACGTTGTTCTTCGTCTTCGGCCTGGCGCCGGCTTTCCGCGATCTGCGGGAGTTTGTCCGCGAGCTGCCAAATCGGGCGCCGGAATTCTTCGCCCGCATGGAGCGTCTGCCGATCCTCCGGGACCTCAACCTGCAGTCGCTGCAGCAAAAGATTCAGGACGTGGTGGGGAACCTGGCGACCTACGCGGTGAAATTCGCCGGCGACTGGGCGGGCACGCTGGCGCGGCTGCTGGCCGGCGTGGTGCTGACCATCTACTTCATCATCGAGGGAGATGAGGCGTACGCCTGGTTTCTTTCGCTGTTTCCGCTGGAGCGGCGGGTGCGGCTGGATCAGACGCTGGAGCGGGCCGCCGTGCGGATGGGCCGCTGGCTGCTGGGGCAGGGCTCGCTGATGCTGATCCTGGGCGTCGCCAGCACGGTGGTGTTTGCGCTGCTGCGCATCCGGTATGCCTATGCGCTGGGCATCATTATGGGCCTGTTCAACCTGGTTCCGGTCGCGGGCGCGGTGGTCTCCGTCTCGCTGGTGGTGGTGGTGGCGGCGCTGGACTCGTGGGGCCGCGTGCTGGGCGTGCTCATCTTCTACTTCGCCTACGTGCAAATTGAAAATACGTGGCTGACGCCGCGCATCATGAAGACCCAGGTGGATCTGGCGGGGCTGACCATCCTGATCGCGCTGCTGCTGGGATCGTCGCTGGCCGGGGTCATCGGGGCCATGGTGGCCGTGCCCACCGCCGTGCTGGTGGCGGTGCTGCTGGACGAATACGCGGTGCATGGCAGCGAGGTGGTCGTGCAGGAGACGAAGCCGGCCACGATTGTCGCTCCGTAGTGGAGCAGGGAACTCTGGCCCTGATCCGAGCCGCGGGGATGGCGAGCGAGGAATTTCGGGCGATTCTCCAAATTCCACGCCACCTCTGTGCCGCTCGTCACGGACGAAATGCAGCGGGTATGATGAATGTTGGGTTCTTCCCTGTCGATTGCGGAATCCAATCATTCCATGTCCTTTTACTTTATGCATGACGCCGGCCCCCGTTCAGGATGCGTATGTCCGTGAATTCAGCAGCTTCCGGCATCGACCCTGCCATTGTCGCCATCGACCAGCCCGCCATTGGCGCGGCGGGAAACTGGGGTGGGACTTCGCACTCCCCGCTGCACGCGCCGCGGGCGGGTGAAACAGCCTCGCTGCTGGCCGACTACCTGGAGCTGTTCAAGCTGCGGGTGACGCTGCTGGTCACCCTGACGGGGTGGGCCGGGTTCTACATGGGATCGATGCGCACCGGCATCAGCAGCATTCAGCCGGGGCTGGTGGAGACGCTGCTGGGCATTGCGGCGGTCTCGGCGGGTTCGGCTGCGCTCAACCAGTGCATCGAGCGCAAGCTGGACGCACGGATGACGCGGACAAAGAACCGTCCCATGGCCGCCGGACGCATTGGGCTGACGCATGGCATCCTGGTGGGGCTGATTCTGATTGTGGCGGGCACCCTCTGGCTGACGCTGGAGACAAACCCCATCACCGGCGCGCTCACGCTGCTGACGGCGCTGGTCTATGTCACGATTTACACGCCGCTGAAGCGGGTGACTCCGATTGCGACCTTTGTCGGGGCCTTTCCGGGAGCTATGCCGCCGCTGCTGGGATGGACCGCGGCGCGGGGCATGATCGAATGGGAAGGGGTGGCGCTGTTCGCCATCCTGTTCGTCTGGCAGTTTCCGCACTTCATGTCGATCGCTTGGCTGTACAAGGACGATTACGCGAAGGTGGGAATCCGCATGCTGCCGGCGATTGAGCCGGACGGATGGTCCACGGCGCTGGAAGCGCTGACCTACGCGGTGCTGATGATTCCGGCCAGCCTGCTGCCCGTGTGGCTGCACATGGACGGCCGAATCTACATGGTTGTCGCGTTGGTACTGGGGGTGCTGTATCTGGCGTATACAATCCGGTTTGCGCGCATTGTGAAAGCGCGCAGCAAGGCGGAGTCCAGGATGTATGCCCGCGATCTGCTGAAGGTGAGTGTGATCTATCTGCCGCTGCTGCTCACCGTTCTCATGCTGAATGCGGCAGGGAAATGACGCTGAGCCTGCTATGTCGACGTTGACGCAATCCGCAAGCACGCTCGCCGGGGGCAACGTGCTGGCGGCGCCCATTGAGATCGACCATCTGACGCACGACTATGGTGCGCGCGTGGCGCTCAAAGAGCTGAGCTTCACCGTCGGGCAGGGAGAGATTTTCGGCCTGCTGGGGCCGAACGGCAGCGGCAAGACCACGCTCTTCCGGATTCTCTCCACGCTGATGACGCCCAGCGGCGGCGCGGCGCGGATCAACGGCTTCGATGCGGGCCGCGAGCCGAACAAGGTGCGGCAGCAGACGGGCATCGTCTTCCAGGCAAGCAGCGTGGACGTGAAGCTGACTGTGGCGGAAAACCTGAAGCATCAGGGGCATCTGTACGGGCTGAGCGGCGCGGTGCTGCGCACACGGATCGCCGAGGTGCTGTCACGGGTGGGGTTGCTGGATCGAGCCAGGGACATCGTGGAAACGCTCTCCGGCGGACAGAAGCGCCGCGTGGAGCTGGCCAAGGGGCTGATCCACGCGCCATCGGTGCTGCTGCTCGACGAGCCCACCACCGGGCTCGATCCCGGAGCGCGCCGCGATCTTTGGCTTTACCTGAAGACGCTGCGCGAGCAGGACGATGTGACCATCCTGGTCACCACCCACTTGATGGAAGAGGCTGAGCACTGCGACCGGCTGGCGATTCTGAACGAGGGCAACCTGGTGGCCATGGGCTCGCCGGCGGAGCTGAAGGCGCAGATCGGCGGGGAAGTGGTGACATTTGAGACGGCCGGTCCGGAAGAAGCCGCGAAGCTGGCCGAACTGATGGCCAACCGCTTTGTGGTGGGACCGACGGTGCTGGAGAACAAGGTCCGCGTCGAGCGCGAGCAGGGGCACCGCTTCCTCACCGATGTGGTGGAGGCATTTCCGGGTATGGTGGAGAGCGTCTCGGTCGCGCGGCCCACGCTCGAAGACGTATTTATCGACCGCACCGGCCACCGGTTCTGGAACGAGAATCAGCAGACGGAAGAGCCGAAGAAGAAAAGGAGGCACTGATGGCGACGATGGCTCCAACCGTGCTGCGACGGACGGCGGTATCGACTCCAGGGGTGCTGACGCCGGCCTGGTCGCTCTGCGTGCGCGAGATTGTCCGCTTCTATCGGCAGAAGGCGCGCGTGGTGGGCGTGATTGCCACGCCGCTGCTCTTCTGGATCGTGCTGGGATCGGGGTTTGCGCGGAGTTTCGAGTCCGGAGCGGGCTCCAGTTCCTACCTGGCGTATTTCTTTCCCGGTTCCGTGGTCATGATCGTGCTGTTTACGGCCATCTTCAGCATGATGTCGCTGATCGCCGACCGCAATGAGGG
>DAHVZZ010000563.1:0-4393 GCA_027323785.1 Acidobacterium sp.
CGCCGCGCGACGAGTGGTGGTGGGGCCAGAATGGCTGGACCGAGAGCACCGGCACCTATCAGGTGTACGTCGGCGACTCGTCGGCGCTGGCCAACCTGCCGCTGAAGGCGAGCTACCAGATGACAAAGGCGATCGGTGGCCGGCAGGTAACGGTGATGGCTCCGAAGAGCTTCAAGCCGGGCAGCAGCGCCGTGGTCAGCGTATCGCTGAGCGCGGGCGGCAATGAGACGCTGCACGGCGTCGACCTGAAACTGAAGGCGCCCGGCGGCTGGCAGGTGGAGCCGATGGGCAGCACCACCAGCAGCGCTTCGCCGAGCCAGACGGTCACGGCGAAGTTCAAAGTGACGCCGCCCACCGGGTCGGTCACGGAGTACGTGACCCTCTACGGCACGGCCAATCTGTCGCAGGCCGCCCGTCGCGACGGCGGCGCCAGGGTGATGCTCGGCTCATAACCAGCGGCTCAGCTACAGACAACCACAACCCTCAGCCCCGCCGGATCCCTTCGGCGGGGCTTTTTCCTGCCGAACGGCGCCGGAACTTTGGCCGCGTGGGGGTACCCCCTGGGTTTTTGCCGCTTCTAGCTATCCATATGAATCCAAAGGGTATAGCGGCGCGACCGGTCGTCGGCCGTTCGGTAAGCATATGATTCTACGGAGGTTATCGAAGGCCTTTGTTTTGTTATGGATGCGCATTCATATGATTCCATGGCGGTTAGCGGCTCACCCATCTGTCAGCTACCGGCAGATGTGGGGCACCCAGCGGTCAGCGGTGAAACGGTTAGCGAAAAGCTGGTGGACATGGGCCAGCCTGGGTCCGGTGGTTCCGCTATGAGCAACTGACCCAAAACGGATGCTTCGCGCTGTCCCGCCTCCCTGGGAGACCGGGCGGGCAGGGATGGTTGAGATGTGTGGCCCCCCGGGGGTTTGCCCTTTTCCGGTATGCATATGAATCTAAAGGGCATATCGGCGTGGGCGGTGTTGGCGTGTCCGGTAAGCATATGATTCTACGGTGGTTATCGTGGTCCTTTGTTTTGTTATAGATGCGTATCCATATGATTCCATGGCGGTTAGCAGTCTCCGGCGCTGCCAATGGCAGTCATAAGTGGGACACCCGGCGGATGTCGAGCCCCCGGCCTATGCGGACGATTTTTGCCGGCAGAAAAGGAAAAAGGCCCGCGCGAGGGCGGACCTTTTCTGTTTTTCCATCTATATCCAGAATAGCAGTTTTGGGGAATTGGAATTCGGGAAAGTTGTGGTGGAAGTCGCGTGGAATCAAGAACTAAACTTTGGTAAGGATTGACAGCGGTCAGGGGTGGAGCGGTCAGGGGTGAAGCGATCAGGGGTGAGGCGGTCAGGGGTGGAGCGGTCAGGGGGGAACGGCCAGGCAGTGGAGCGGCCGGGCGGCGGCGAATCCGGCATCCCTCACCCCACACGGCCTAATCAGGCTTTTGTGGGCCGCCCGGCTGCCGATTTCCCAACTCCTGACACAGGCGGGCAGGAAGTGGGCCGACCGGCGTGCAAGACTTTCGGGGACCTATCCGGCGTCACTGAGCGGGTTGGCGATTATGCATTAGTGGAGCCACAACGCAAATTCAAGAGGCTCTGGCCGGACCGGACCGCATCAGATCATTGGCGGCACGAGGATTATGCTACCAGCCTGTGAAATGCGAGCATATCCAGCTCAGGAGCAAGATCAAGCGCAATTCGCCCTTCCCGAAGCTCTGCTCATGAGCCCTGTTCTGTTTCCCGGCCGCTGCTCGATGCGGCGTCTTTATCGGATCCAGAAGTGTCCGCCAATAGCGGACCGAAGTTGAGCTTGTATTCGACCTTATTGAGCATCACTCGGTCAATACACCGTACGGTAACGAGACCTTCGGCAATGGGATTGCCGAAGAGCGCCAGATTGGAGATTGTGCTCAGGCGAGCGTATTCACGGAATCCCGGAAATCTGCGATGGGAGAGGCCATATGTCGTCTCGAATGGAATCGCGCCTGTACGGAGCAATGTGAAATAAGAGGGGTATACAAGCCCGTCAAACCCGTTCCTCTGTGCCGCAGATGCAATCTCCCTGCACATTTCATATGAATGGCTACCCGCGAGAAACAACATGTGGATCGCCATGTCGAGGCTTTCAAACTCGGTGACATGTTCCTCCCAAAGAACTTCAGCCAAGTTAAGTAGCTTAAGCCTTCTTAGCGGCGCAAGCGTCGCGATAAAGATTTCGTCCTCAGCTGCGACTCGGCATTCGTGCAGGCACACTTCTAGATCTTGGGAGCCGTAGAGTACAGGAAGTTCGGGCGTCTCGAGTCTGCCCATTCCGAGCTTTTCAGGTGGCGGCGAGTCGTATTCGCTGAAACTTTCCGGGCGTGCGGGAGCCTTCCGAAGGCGATAAAAGTGTTCGTCGACATCGAGAATGCGACCTGGAAATTCATTGAGGATGCGCGATACGATTTTTGCCCTGGAATTTGCATTTCGCAGCGCCTTAAGGGGTTCCACCTCGCCAACCATCCAAAGTCGCGGACCGTAATGAAAGAAGCCGACCCCCAGAGTTCTCTCGATCAGCCGAATGTCGGGTTCGAGCCATGGCGCAACATCTATTGACGTCGGCTGCTGTGTATTGAACTGGACTGTTGGGCATCCGCCATAGGCCGGCCTGTATATGCTTCCCCTCACGAAGAAACGCTGCGCCAGAACAGCAACATGCCTCCTGCTCAACTTCATGCCGTTTTTGGAGCTGCAATTCGGGCAGCCTGACAGATCCTTTTGCCCGACCTCGGCCGCGGTTAGTCGCAGACCTTCATCGTGGAAGCAGTCGGAGCAAAGCAGGGGGCTTCCTTGGTCATCATCTTTGGTCAACTCATCAAGATGGCTTCCTTGCCAGCTTTTCACATAATTAAAAGCGCTCTGGAATCGTTCATCAGCCGTTGCTGATGCCGTCTCCTCTGAACCAGCGACAAGAGCATCCCGAAAGAGAGTTTGGATGTCAGAGTCTGACCGTAGTACGAACTCGCGAACAATGGCAACGGCGGTCGCTGTGTAATGTACATCGATTTCGTTCTCTTCGCCTCTCCCGCGGTTCTGATCCCCGGTCCTGTAATAACTGAATGGGGAGACGTCTGCATGTGATGAATAAAAGCGGAGAAGGCCGCGCCCTGCCGGGTCGAGTACCCCGAGCCGATCCAATATCTGCTCTTCGGTTAGGATACTTGCGCGCTCGCCCCTCGCGAGGGACCTCCGGATTCGAGATGGCAGGCGTGCGAAATATGAGTTTGACCTAAGCTCGGAACGGAGTTTACCGGCCTGTTTCTCGAACATTTCTAACGTTTTCTGATCGGCGGCGCCGTCTTGAAAAAGGCGCAGGCGTTCCGTGCAGTCCCGAAGTTGCATGACGAGCAACCGTGCGCGGGATTCGTCTTCACCTACGGTCTCAGTGCCCAAGTAAAACAGCATGAGCGCCGTTTTGACGGCGCTGCGAATAATTGGGGCTAGATAGCTGAAATCCCAGTGTTTTCCGTTCCTATTCGTTGGGCTTCCGGGACATTGATGCAGCACGCTGGTGGCTGCGGAGCAAAGGCGTGTGAAGAGCACTGAAGCCCAGTAGTGCCGACGAGAATCAGCAGGGCGCATTGCTATCTTATGGGAGGTGGCAATCGCATGGTCCACTGCGGCAATGTACTTCGGGAGCTCTGTCCAGTAATACTCGATCGCGGGTTGCGAGATGTTGAGGTCGGTTCCGGTCATGGTTCGGTCGATGCTGCGTCCCTGATGGCGCTCATTGTTAGCACAAGAATACGGGTAAACTGCCGAATTTAATCGAGACTCTGCGGTAAAGCCTCTACATCCAGCCTACGGCTCTTGGATCGATCCTCGGTCGGGTCGGTCCGGTGATTGGGCGAGGCCGGTCACAATTGACGACTTCAGCCCAAATCGCTTATCCGGAGTGACTTGTGTGGCAAAGCGGGGCTGCGCTCCGCGGACGGGGATCGCGCCGGTGAGTTGGCGATGGCTGCGGCGTTCGGCCTGCGCACGACCATCCCATTTGGGCGGGCTCGATGGGGACCCTCCGGGGGCCGGCGGCGGCCGCAGAAGCGGGAAGACGTGAAAAAATTGGTGAGGACCGCAAGTGGAATCCGATGAGGCTGGTGAGCCGGAGATGGTCTCTTTCGGCGTGCGTCCGGAGAGGTGGGGAGCATCCACCGGCCTGGCGGTGTGAGGACTGACGGATGCGGAAGGGGTTTACGAGAAGACCGGAAGCGAATGACGCCGGGACGCAGGGCAAGAACTACATTACTCCGGGCGGACTGCAGCGCCTGAAGGATGAGCACAAGTTTCTGCTGACCAGGGACCGGCCAGCCGTGGTGGAGGTGGTGGCGTGGGCTGCCGGCAACGGCGAC
>DAHVZZ010000574.1:0-2011 GCA_027323785.1 Acidobacterium sp.
TGCCTATCTCATCTACCGCGCCGGCGGCGAAATGGCCGAGCCCGCGCTCCTCGCTGAAGCCGAAACCGTCCATGTGGTCGTTGACCGGCAGATGAAGAAGACGCCTCTCCCCGAGCCGTACCTCTCCTCTATCCGCGCCTCGATGGATCAAGCCGCCGAAGAATCTCTCGCAGGCGCCCCTACATCACCTCGGGCGCGCTGATCCCCAGCCACTCCAGCGATCGGATCAGCTCCCGCTGCGTCACCGCCGCCGTCGCCAGCAGCAACTGTTTCCGCGCCGGATCTTCCTCGCTCAGGATGTGGTGCAGCCTGTAGAAATTGCTGAAGTCCTGGGCCAGTTGAAAAGCGTGCTTCGCCAGATACGCCGGCTCGGCCGTCGCAATGCACTGCTCCAGCAGCAGCGTCGTCTTCGCCGCCCGCAGCCACACTTCCCAGATCCCCTCCGAGCCTTCGCCCGTCAGATACTTCCCGAGATCCAGCCCCGCCAGGCTCGCCAGCGCCGCCTCCGGCGTCGTCCCCGCCTTCCGGAAGATGCTCCGCGTCCGCACCACCGCATATTGCAGATACGGCCCCGTCTCGCCCTCAAAGCTCAATGCATCCTTAAAATCGAAGGCGATCACCGAATTCCGCGTGTACCGCAGCATGAAGTACCGCAGCGCGCCCACCGCGATCGCCCGGGCCGTCTCCTCGCGCTCCGCCTCGCCCAACTCAGGATGCCGGCCGTCTACCTCCGCCCGCGTCGCCGCAATCAGCTTGTCGATCAGGTCGTCGGCCTTCACGCCAAAACCCTTCCGCCCGGACACCTCGATGTACGCCCGCCCGCGATCCTCTTCCGCAACCTCGTATCCCAGATCCAGGGCGCACCTCGGCGTCAGCGCCACCATCTCATACGAAAAGTGCGTATACCGCGCCGCCTGCTCCGTGTATCCCAGCCCCCGCAGCGCCTCCACCACATTCGCCTGCGGATCGGCCTGCCGCGAATCGATCACGTTGTAGATCGCCTGCGCCCCGCCAAAGTGCGGATGATCCGCCTCGCCCGCCTCCGCCGAAATCCAGCACTCGTGCTGCGGATACGTGAAGAATTTCCGATACGCGAAATCCCGCCCCAGCAGCCCAAACTTCCACAGGTGATACGCAATGTCCTTGCCCACATACGTCACCGTGCCATTCGAGCGGACGATGACCTTCGCATCCTCGTCCGGTCCCTCGTTCGTTTCAACCTCCACCGTGCCAGCACGCTTCATCACCCAGCAGCCGGTGTTCTTGCCCTCTGTCTCGAAGTACAGCACGCCCTTCGCCTTCAGCTGCTCGAAGGCCAGGTCCCAGAAATGCAGGTGCAGAATCTCACTCTCCCGCGGCAGCAGATCGTACTCGATCCCCAGCCGCAGCATCGTCTCCAAATGCCGGCGCAGCACCGCCGTAGACACCAGCTCCGCAATCTGCGCCGTCTCGTTCCCGCCCGCCTCAATCGCGTGCAGCGTATCCAGCCGCAGCTTCTTGCGCGCTTCCGCCTCCGCCGCATCCGCCGTGTACCACTGCGAGACCTTCGCGTACAAATCCCAGCAGTAGTAATCGATCCGCTCGCCGCTCTCGGCCAGCCGCGCCATCAGCGCTTCCACATCCGTCAGCGACAGACCCTCCAGGTGCTTCAGCCCCACCACTACATCGGCCACCTGCACTCCGGTGTTGTCGATGTAGTTCTGCACATCCACCTTCTGCCCCGCCGCCTTCAGCAGCCGGACAAACGTGTCCCCCAGGATCGCATTCCGCAGGTGCCCCACGTGCGCGGCCTTGTTGGGATTGATGCTCGTGTGCTCCACCAGCGCGTGCAGCGCCTCCTCCGGAGCCGGCACAGCGGACTCCGCCGCAAACGACCGCACCGCCGCACCCCGCTCGATCCGCGCGTTGATATATCCGGCTCCCGCCACCTCGAACCCAGCGAAACCTGCCACGCTGCCCAGCGCGCCCACAATCTCCTCGGCTATCTTCCGCGGAGCCTTCCGCAGCTTCC
>DAHVZZ010000589.1:0-2097 GCA_027323785.1 Acidobacterium sp.
GGCGTCCAGCGGCTAGCCGCAATTCTCGAAGCCGACCCCGGCCCCGACGAACGAGCCTGGCGTCTGCGCGAATATGCCGCGCAAACCGACGCCGAACTGCTGGCCGTCAATGGCCTGGCCGCTGCGCTCTACGCCAGCATGGACAACTTCCCCGTCTTCACCGACATCACCATGCTGTACTTTGCCGCCGTCAGCTATGCGGAAACCGCTCACCGTCTGGGCCGTCCGCAGCTTGCGCCGTCGTTTCTCCTCCACGACCATCCAGCCCTCGGTCCGGACATGCAGCGGCTGATCGCCCGGTCGCATACCATCCGCACCGCCGAAGAGTCCGCTCAGTTTTCCCAGGATGTCCGGCGCGCCATTGAACCGATCAACGTCGCCGGGCTCTGCGATCCGCGCCGCCGCAACTGGTATCCCGTGGACGCACAGGACCTCTACGAGAACACGCACAAACTCGGCGCGACAGGAGAGGAAATAGAAGGCCTGCTCGAACGCTGCGGCTTCGCCCCTGAGCCAGATTTACAGTGAAAGGCGCGAAGCGCGCCCGCCTGGACGGCCAGTCCCTACCCGCCGATGTGCACCATGCTCCGCGAAGGCTTCAGGAAATCCGGCTCGCCGATGTGATGCCGCGCCTCCTTCTGATCCACCGTCCGCCGGATGAATGCCGCCATCGCCGCATCGTCGCCGCCGCGCCGCATCACGCCATACAGGTCGTGATCCGTCTGTGAAAAAAGGCAGGTCCGAATCTTCCCGTCCGACGTAAGCCGCACCCGGCTGCAGTGTCCGCAGAAGGCCTGGGTGACGGGCGCGATGATGCCCATCTCGCCCAGCCCGTCGTCGAAGGTGTAGCGGACTGCCGTCTCGCTGGCCGCATTCGGCGGCAGCCGCCGCACCGGGCGGAAGCTCCGCAGCGCGTCCTCAATTTCGCGAAGCCCGACGACGGACTCCGGCGTCCACACCCGATCCTCTTCCAGCGGCATGAATTCGATAAAGCGCACGATCACACCTTCGTCCCGCGAGAATCGCGCGAAGGGCACAATCTGATCCTCGTTGAAGCCGCGCAGCAGCACGCAGTTCACCTTCACCGGATCGAGGCCCGCCTGCCTGGCCGCGCGAACCCCCGCCACCACGCGCTCAAAGCTGCCCGGCACCCGCGTGATGCGCGCAAATTTCTCTGCATCCACAGCGTCCATGCTCACCGTGATGCGGTTCAGCCCCGCCGCCCGCAGCGGCCCGGCCATATCTTCCAGCAGATGTCCGTTCGTCGTCAGCGCCAAATCCAGCCGAGCGCCGCTCAGCGTCTCCAGCCCGCGCAGCTCGCGGATCAGCTCGGGCAGTTCCTTCCGCAGCAGCGGCTCGCCGCCCGTCAGACGGATCTTTTCGATCCCCAGAGCGACGAATACCCGGGCCATGCGCAGGTAGTCCTCCGTACGCAACTCGGCGTACATCGCCCCGTCGTTGCCCGTCCGGCAGTAGACACACTTATAGTTGCAGCGATCCGTAACGGAAATCCGCAGGTCGGTGATCGCCCGTCCGTGTTTGTCGGTCAGCCGCTCCACTCGTTTGACGGTGGATGGGGAATACGGCCTGGAGGCGGCGGAAGCCATAGCTTATTACTTTACTTCGATGCCTTCCGCGGAGACCAGCTTCACGCAGTTCTGGATTCCAGATCCGGCATCGCGTGGTGCTCCATATGCCTCCGGGAATAGAACCGCTTATAGCAAAGCAGACAACGATAGGCCCTCATCCCAACAAGTCGAAACGGGAGGTCCGTCCACTTCATGTGAGACCTGCGCAGCATATCCAGACACCCACAACTCGGACAAACTACCTTCTTAGCCATTGACGCGACCTTACCCCTTAGCTCTTTCCTGCTTGGATCTGGATTTTTCGTCAAAAGTTTGCCAGCTGTGAATTCCGCGACCGGAAAATCTTACTCGCGGTTTCGTCCTCGGCAGAAAAATCAGCCCGACTATGATTTTATGGTTTACCCTGGGGGATAGAACAAAACAGCGAGTGAGGCGCTGGCAATTCGCCAGCAGGGGGAATGAGCCACAGAACAGTTCTCCCTGTCGGGGCAAGTTTAGCCCGATTACC
>DAHVZZ010000604.1:0-1898 GCA_027323785.1 Acidobacterium sp.
CCGATCTTCCCGTCGCTGATCAGAGCCGCTTCGGCGCCGACATCCTCCGCTACTTCCTCCTCCGAGAAGTCGTCTTCGGCCAGGACGGCAGCTTCAGCTTCGACGCCCTCGTCCAGCGCTACAACGCTGACCTCGCCAACGGCTACGGAAACCTCGTCAGCCGAACCCTCTCCATGATCCAGAAGTACTTCGACGGCGTCGTACCACCACCAGAAAAGTCTGTTGGCCAAATCGCTCTAAGCGACTTCGAAAGCCAAATTTCGACGTGGGCGATCAGAAACGTAGACGAAGATTATGTGGACTTAAACTTCTCAGATGCCCTGGAGACAATCTGGAAAATCATCGCGGAAACCGATGGAATCCTAACCGCAAGCGCGCCGTGGAAATTGGCGGCAAAAGAGGATAAGGACAGCCGGCTTGAACTGTCGGCAATTCTGTACACCGCCGCCGAAGCCATCCGCATCATCACCGCCCTCGTCTATCCCGTCATGCCCTGGGCCGCCGCGCAGGTCTGGGCCCAGCTCGGCCTCGGCGACGTCGAATCCGCAGCCCAAAGCGGCCAACTCAAAAATCTCCAGTGGGGCGGCCTCAAGCCCGGCACAAAGCTCGGCGCGCTCGGCCCCATCTTCCCACGCGCAGAAAAGGACGCAGTCACCCGTATGCAGGAAATCGAACAGAACAACACCGCCTCGCAGCCGACACCCGAACAGAACGCCCCCCAACCTGAGCAGACCCCCAAGCAGGCTGCGCCTGCTGCCCCCGAAACCTCTTCGGCGAAAGGCGCGTCACCCGCGCCCGCGGCCACGGCTGCCGCAACCCTTCCAGTCCCCGAGCAGCATCACTCGCGGCTCCGCGCCGCCATCGAGGCCCTCGCCGTCGCCATGGCCGAATCCACCAGTGAATCCTCCCTGATCGCCGCCTTTGAGCAGGCCATCGGCCTCACCGTCCAGGAGTCCCTCAGCGGCAAACCCCGCACTCCGGCGCAGCCCGCCGCAGCAGGTGCGCCCGCTCCTGCCTCTGACAAAATCTCCATCGACGACTTCGCCAAGGTTGAGCTCCGCGTCGGCCAAGTCAAGGTCGCCGAATGCGTCCCCAAGGCCGACAAGCTCCTCCGCCTGGAAGTTGACCTCGGCACCGAAACCCGCCAGATCCTCGCTGGCATCGCCCAGTCCTACGAACCGGAATCCCTCATTGGCCGCAAGATCGTCATCGTCGCAAACCTTGCACCCCGCAAGATGCGCGGCCTCGAATCTAACGGCATGCTTCTCGCCGCCACCAACGAGGAAGGCAGAGCCATCCTCGCCACCTTCGCCGAAGAGGTCCAGCCCGGCGCTCGGCTCAAATGATCGACTCCCACGCCCATCTCGACAGTGCGCGTTACGACGACGACCGCGACGCCATGCTCGCCCGTGCGTATGAAGCAGGCGTACGTGGAATCCTTTCCATCGGCATCGGCGACGGACCCGCCACCATGCACCGCGCAGCCGACCTCGCCCGCGACTACTCTGGCCGCCCCAACGCACCGCGCATTTGGGCCAGCGCCGGCATCCATCCCCACGAAGCCCAGGACGCCACCGAAGAAGCACTCGCCAGCCTCGATGCCCTGCTCCAGCGCCCTGAAGTCATCGCCTGCGGCGAAATTGGCCTCGACTACTACTACGACCACTCCCCGCGCGATACCCAGAAGTCAGCCTTCTCGCGCCAGATGGCTCTCGCCGCCCGCCACAAAAAACCCATCATCATCCACTGCCGCCCGTCAGACAACAGCGCCAACGCCTGGGACGATACCCTCGCCATACTTGAATCTGATTGGGCGCCCACCGGCCTCGGCGGCATCCTCCACTGCTTCACCGGCGACTGGGACCATGCCCGCCGCGCCCTCGACATCGGCTTCCTCA
>DAHVZZ010000001.1:0-3776 GCA_027323785.1 Acidobacterium sp.
ACGATCAGCACGGTCATTCCCGACATTGGGTCTGCATCCCCCTCGCCTGCACTTATCGGCAGCGCGGAGGAAATCTGTACCAATCCTCCGGCCAAAATGCCGGCCCGCTCAAAGAATCGAGGCAACCACATCCTCGATCCCGTCACAATCGGACAATCGCTGCCTGCCCGGAGCGCCCTTCCACATGCGCAGCCAGTAGTAGTCCTGCACCCGCACCAGCCGCGCCTCCGCCGGACGCTCGCGCTCGATCAGTTTCACGATCGCCCGCGCCAGAGCCGGCCCCGCATCCGCCTCCAGAAAGCGCGTCCGCGGCCCCGGCATCTCCATATACTCCGCCTGCGCGCGCTGAAACTCCGTCTCCAGAGCCATGCCGGCGCTGACCCGCATCCCCAGCATCCGCTCCAGCGCATAACCCAGCGTGCGGTCCACGCCTTCGCAGAAGGCCACGTACAGCAGCTTTCCCCCGGGCGCGCGCACCGGCACCGCTCCGGCCGCCTCCGACAACAGACGCGGCATCGCCGACGCCACCTCCCCAGGATTCCAGCAGCCCAGCGGCAGCACCGGACAATTCCACTGCGCCCCCAGCGCCCGCGTCAAAATCGTCTCCGACAAAACGCCGCTCTCCACCAGCCACCGGCCCAGCTTCACGCGCTCGTCTCCCATCTGCTTCTGCAGCGTCAGCGCCGCCCGCAGCTCTCCCGCCGAAATCCTCCCCTGATCCACCAGCATCAGCCCCAGCGGGATCCGGTGCGCGTACCGCTCCCGATGCCCCGGCGTCGAATCCGCATCTCCCCCCGTCTCCCGCCGCACCGCCCACCGCACCACCTCCGCCATGCACTCCGGCGAGCAGGCCCAGCGACCCTCAAACAACGGAGCCCGCCGGCTCCGCCACAGCCGCATCCAGCCCGTCGAGCACCGCGGGTTGGCGCATCGCGAGAACAGCCTCTCTCCCATCGCCGGCGGTCGCAGCAACGGAGCGATCAAGCGCGCCATCCACGGCCTGCCTCGCACCGGCCGCGCCGCCGCCGAGCTCAGCCCAGGCATCGAATGCTCTCCAGCCGTCTCCGGGGCTCAGCCACCTCCGTGACCCGCAGGCCGAAATTCCCGTTCACCAGCACCACCTCACCCCGCGCCACAATCTTGTCCCCCACAATCAGATCCACCGGATCCGTCAGCTGCCGGTCCAGCTCCACCACGTCGCCCGGCCCCAGTTCCAGAACCTCCCGCAGCTCCAGATCCCGCGATCCAAAGCGCACCACCGCATCCAGCTCCAGCTCGAACAAAAGATCGTAGTTGCTCGTTTCCCCCGGAGCCGCCCCCCGTTCGCTCCTCCCCGGCAAAACTTCCTGCTCAGGCCGCTGCCGCGGTTCAGCCGCCGCCGCGCGCGCGGCAGCTTCCACTCGCAGGCTCATCCCCACGCTCGCCGCTCCCAGCCGGAGCGTACACGGCACGCCCTCGGCTCCCGCGGCTCCCTCCGCAGACCGCCCGCCCAGCCGCGCCGCCACGCTGCTCAGAATCCCCGCCCACAATTCCCGAACCGCCTCCACATCGGCCTGCTCCCGCTCAATCAGCCGCGCCTCGATCATCAGCGCGGTCAGGCCCTCCATCCCGGCCGCCAGCGTCAGCCGGGCTTCGGGGACTTCCAGCACCACCGCCATCTCCCCACCTGGCTGCGGCCCTTCTCCACCCGCGACCAGCATCACCGCCTGGCCCAGTTCCCGCCCGATCTCCGACTCCAGCCGCCCCACCCACTCCGCCGCGTCCATCAACCCTTCCTCTCGCTCGCCGCCATCAGATGCGCCGCCCGCTGCTCCGCCTGCGCCACTGGCGCGGCCGCAAACAGCGCCACATTGCCGGCCAGAAACTTTGCCGCCGTGCGCGCCGGCATCTCCAGCCGCAAAATGGAACCGGGCCGCAGCCCATGCAGAGACTCCGCCGGAATCCGCACCCGCGGCAGTTCCAGCGACGTCGTGGTCACACACCGGCCCGTCAGCTCCCGCATCCGCTGCCGCGTCTCCGCGGCATGCCTCCGCTGGCGGCCCTTCTCCCCCGCCAGCCGGCGCAGAATCGTATTCGAAGCCACCGCCGGAAAGGCCAGGTTTAGCAGTCCGCTGGTCTCGCCCAGTCGCAGCTCGAAGCTCAGACACAGCGTCTTCTCGGCCACCGGGATCAGCCGCGGAGCCTGGGTCTGCATGTGCCGTTTCTCAAATACAAAATTGAAGCCCACCGACTGCCACGCCGTCGTCAGCTCGCGGCAGATCGCCTCCACCACCCCGGAGAGAATCGACTCTTCTATGTCCGTCAGCTCTCGCGGAGCAGCCGCCTGGCCCTCGCCTCCCAGCAGCAGATCGATCATCGAAGGCGCTGTCGTCAGATCCATCTGCAGCACCGAAACCGCCCCCAGCGGTTCCAGCCGCACCGAACCAATGTAGGCCAGATCCGGAACCCGCAGCAGAAACTCGCTGAAGGGAATCTGTTCCGCCGAAACCAGGCTCACCTGCACCCGCGTGCGCAGCCACGCGCTCAGATGATGCGTCAGGTTGCGCGCAAAAATGTCGTTCAGCATGCTGATCGCCCGCAGCTGCTCGTTTGAAATCTGCCCCGAGCGCGAAAAGCTCCACGGCATCACCCGGCTGCCGCTCTCCTCCGCCGCCCGGCTGCGCGCGCGCGCCGCCTGAAACAGCGCGTCGATCTCCTCCTGGCCCAGCTCTTTTTCCATCGCCGCCCTTCCGCTCTATCTCCGCTTCGCGCCCAGCTCCGCCAGCCGCGCCCGCAGGTGTACCACCGCCGAGGAGTGGATCTGCGAGACGCGCGACTCCACCACGCCCAGCACCAGCCCGATCTCCTTCATCGTCATCTCCTCGTAGTAGTAAAGCGTCACCACCAGCCGCTCCCGCTCCGGCAGCTGATCGATCGCGGCCGCCAGACGCTCCCGCATCTCTCCCCGCAGACAGCGGAACAGCGGATCCTCCTCCGGCCCGTTCGGGATATAAGCCAGTTCCTCTTCGCCCGACTCCTCGGAGCGCTCCAGATTCAGAGTGCCGATCTCCAGCCCCTTCAGCTCGCCCAGCAGTTGCTGGTACTCCTCCAGCTCCAGCCCCATCTCCTGCGCCACTTCCGGCTCCATCGGCGCCCGCCCATACTGAGCCGTCAGCCGCCGGATCGCCTCTTCCACCGCCCGCCCCTTGCGCCGCAGGTCCCGGGGGCTCCAGTCGAGCGTCCGCAGACTGTCCAGAATTGCCCCACGGATGCGGAACTGCGCATAACTGCGGAACTGCACTTTCTTGGCCGGATCGAATTTCTTGAACGCATCCAGCAGACCCAGCGTTCCCGCGCTCACCAGATCCTCCAGGTCCACATGCTGCGGTAACCGCTCGTGAATCCGCCGCGCCAGCCAGCGCACCGTCGGCATCTGCTCCAGCATCATCCGCTCCCGGTCTCCCCCCGGCATCGGCTCCATCGCTTCCCTCATCTCGCCCAAGGCCATGCCGGTTGCGGCGACCGGCCTTTCCGCTGGTCCTCCCCACGCGTCCGCTCCCTGCCCAACGTATCCCATGCCGCTACCTCCTCCGGTTCTCCCGCCCCTATGCTCCCTGCCGCACCACCCCCGCTGCCCGGACCGGAACCTCCGGAGGAATCTCCGACGGCGCCACCACCGTCAGCCGCGGCATCAGCGGCTCCAGCCAGCGCTTCAGGTAGTAGCGCGCCGGACTGGGACAGAGCAGCACGGGCTGGGCCGAAGCCCCGCCCGGGCCGATTAGACGTTTCAAAGAGTC
>DAHVZZ010000007.1:0-2299 GCA_027323785.1 Acidobacterium sp.
GGTGGGTTCGTCTGACCCTGGCCACGGCGGGCATCATTCTCTTCGTCGCGGCTGCCTGGATCGCCTTTCGCTACCTCCGTCCGCATGACGCGCTGCCCAGGAGCCTGAGGAAGGAGTATCCGGTGGCCTCCTCGGCGGTTAACCCATTCGCGCCGAAAGCCCTGGATCACGCCACGACGGTTCTGCTGCTGGCTCCGGCCGTGACGCATGGCACGGCAAGCGCGGCCCTGCAACTGCGCCCGGGCATACAGACCGTCAGGGTTGCGTGGGTGGTTCCCGCGAACATTGTTGCCCGAACTTTCTCCATCTCGATCTTTCGCGGCTCCGCGCGGCTGGCCACCGTGCGGCAGCACAATGCTCTGCACGTGATCGGCGGCAGCCGGGTCGCCTATTTCCGCGTCGACGCCGGCATTTTCCAGGGCTACGAGAAACACCCGAGCTACCGCTTTGAAATTCGCGCGGTGGAACACCCGGACATGGTTCTGGCCGAATATCCGGTTACGGTTTCAGCGCAGCTGCCCTGAGGCATCGCTCCCTCAGCGGGCCGGGATGCGCTGATCAGCCATGAGCTGGGCAAACGCCGGAGTGGCGCGCAGCGAAGCCAGAGTCTGATCGTGCAGCAGTTCCCTGCGGTCCTTAAAGCCGTCGTCGAGCGCCCGGCGCAGGTAATCGATGGCCTGCGGAAAGAGGCCCGCGTGGGCGAACAGGCTGGCGATGATGAAATCCTCCTCGGCGCGTTCGCGGATGGGAAGGCTCTCGGTCACCATCTCCGCGGAAGTATCCGCAAAGATTCTGGGGTCGAGGGCGAATGCCTGCCTGTAGGCGGCGATGCCCTTCTTGGTTCTGCCCTGCGCAAAATAGGAGGTTCCCAGATTGCTGTAGATGGACGCAGACGTCGAATCGATCCGGAGAGCCTTGCGGTAGAAGCGCTCGGATTTGCGATACATATGCCGCGCGTAAAAGACCGCCCCCAGGTTATTGAGCGCCTGCGGATACCGGTGGCGCAGGCGGAGAGCCTGCCGGTAAGCGCGCTCCGCATCCTTCATGGCGAAGAGGTGGTGGTAAGCGACGCCGAGCTTATCCCAGACTTCCGCCGTCTTTGGCGCCTCCAGATAATCCTGGATGGCGGCCACATATTCGCGTCGGGCCATGGCAATATCGCCGAGCTCCGCGGGACTGAGGGATTGGTGCGAACCACCCGTATCGCCCGCCCCCGGCTGAGACACAGCGACGGAGCAGAGTACGGTCAGGGGAACGAAAAGGACAACCATGGCGGCGACTGGGGTCGCCCAGGTGAAACAGCGCTTCATGAGCGCCCTCCTGCCCGGGTCGGGCTGGAATGGTCCCTATGATGACGCCATTTGCCGGAAAAATAAAGGCGAAATCGCCCAAACCGGCAGATTTTCCCGGTGCGGCTTCCCGGACTCGCCCGTTACCACGCCGGAGGCGGTTCCGGAGCCGCGCTCATGGGAGGCACTTGCGGAGCGGCAGGGACCGGGGGCCCGGCCGGCAACGGCTCCAGCCGGTCGCCCAGCTCCGGGTAATGCGAGCCATAAAAATAGGCCGCGAAGCACTGCTTGAAGATTCCGATGATCCCATTGACCGTGAACATCGCGACGAGACTCAGGGCGAGCACGGCCAGGCCCACCACGATGCAGTAGAGGACAAAGACCACCATGCCCGCGGAGCCCGCATGTGCGATGCCGTGGTAGACCAGGAATCCCCCACCGACCCCAAACCCGGCCGCCACCGCCGTCACCAGAAAGGCGGCCAGCCCGCCGGCCACCGCCAACCCCATCACGATCACCAGGCGCAGGATGAAATACAGCACCACCTGGCCGAAGTGTTCGCGCAGAAGACGAAGGAAGCGGCCAATGGAGCGCTCGATGGGCGCATCTTCGATCGCCATCGGCGGCAGCAGATAATCCTGGAGCACCGCATCCACCAGCGCGACGAGCACTCCAAAAGGAAGGGCAACGGCGTAGAGCGGCAGGACAGTGCGGAAGACGAGAGTCGGGTCGGCGTTGATCTGCTGCGGCGACAGGTTACGCAGGGTCACGACCAGGTGCAGAATCATCGGGCCCGACGTGGCCGCCAGCAGGATGAGCAGGATGAGTCCGGTGAGGATCGTCATGCCCAGGTAGCGCCAGGACTGCGCCGGATAACGCGACCAGCCCACGCTCACCCGCCCGTGCCGATAGACGACGAGGTCGAAGAGGGTCAAGCGCAGGCGGCTCCACAGCCAGCCCACGACAACCACAATCGCGAGGACGACGAAACCGAGGATCAGCGCGGCGAG
>DAHVZZ010000016.1:0-8034 GCA_027323785.1 Acidobacterium sp.
GCATAGACGGCTTTGTTGAGGAAGAGGCCGCCGCCCTGGTTCTGATAGAGGGCCAGACCTTCATTGGTAAAGTTGCCGATGGCGATGCTGGGACGGCCCGAACCGTCGTAGTCGGCTACATCGGTTCCCATGCCGGCACGGGCTTTGCCTTCGTTGTTGTAGGCGACACCGGCCTGGAAGCCTATCTCAGTAAAGGTGCCGTTGCAGTTATTGCGCCAGAGCTTGTTGGGCTGCGTGTCATTGGTGACTAACAGTGAGAGGCAGGGAGAGTGGTTGAGATCGATGAGGGCGATGCCGAGCGATTTGCTGGAGGGATCCCAGAGGCCGGCCTGTTTGGTTACGTCCTTAAAGTGGCCATTGCCGAGATTCTCGTAGAGGTGATTGCTTTCACCCTGGTACATCTCCGGCGTGCAATAGGATTTGTGCACGCCATCCAGCGAGCAGAACTTGTCTGTTGCGGGCGACCACTTTACATAGTGGGCAACATACAGGTCGAGGCGTCCGTCATTGTTGTAATCGAACCAGACGGCACTGGTCGGGAAGCCCGAGCCGCCGACACCGGCCTGCTTCGTGACATCCGTAAATGTTCCATTGCCGTTGTTGCGGAAGAGATGGCTGCCATCGAGGGCGGTGATGTAGATGTCGTCGTAGCCATCGTTGTTGTAGTCGCCCACGGTGCAGCCCATGCCATACATTTCGACATCGAGTCCGGCCTGCTTTGTGACGTTGGTGAAGGTACCGTTGCCGTTGTTGCGGTAGAGAGCGGGCGTGGTGCGGTGAACTTTGTGGCCGGGCCAGTCGGTGGAGTTGACGAAGAGGAGATCGGGCCAGCCGTCGTTGTTATAGTCGATGACACAGACACCCGAGCCCATGGTCTCCGGCAGGTATTTTTTGCCGAAGGCACCGTTGTTATGGACGAAGTGGATCCCCGCCTGGGCCGCAACATTGGTGAAGGTGATGGGACCGGATGGGCGAGGCCGGGACGCGGGAGTGGCCACCATTGCAGCGCTGGAGCCAGAAGGCTGCGAAACGCTGCGCGCGGCCGGCTTTTCCATCGGCGCATTCGGCGATTTGGAGCGGCATCCGGCAACGACGGACAGGCACAAGAGTGCCGTCGCACAATTCAGCAGAAGGGGGTACAGGCTTTTCATCGACTGGGGTTGAATCCGTTCTATGCAGTCTACCCTGCCAGTTCCGGGTTGAGCATGGGGGGAACCAGCCTGTGCTTCCGCCTGGCGTCGAGCCACATCTCAATGAGCAGAGCGGGCGGGCCGACGATGAACAGCGCGTAGAGCGGGGCGTAGACGCTCTGGTCGAGCCGCAGCACCATCTCCATCGCCGCTACGAGGAAGGCTACCAGGCACTGTCCCTTCCACGATTTCAGGGTGGTTTTCGGGTCTGTCAGCATGAAGAACATGAAGAGCTGATATTCGGGGCCGGTGATCGGCGAGACTTCGGCCTGCCAGGGATCGCCGGTCATGTGTGCTCGCAGGAGGGCCAGCAGAAAGAAGGAGACGACATAGGTTGCGGTGATCTGGAACTTCTTTGCGCGCCAGAGGATGACGGCGCCGAGGATCCAGATGACGATGAGGGCCGCGAAGTTGTTGCCCCACTGGATGCTGAGGCCGGCAACGGATTCCGAAGCGAGAAAGAGCACCGCGCAGATGGCGAAGTTCGAGGGATTGCAGATGTGACGGCCGCGCACGCGAATAACGTACTTCGACATGATGGCCAGAGCGGCGCACAGAGCATAGGGCCAGAAGAATGGAGAACGAAGCAGCATACCGATGCTGATGCCGGTGATGTAGGCGCTGGAGGGGTGCGGCCACTTATTGAAGAAGATGCGGCCGAGGACCAGTTCCGCCACCATGCTGGTTGCAATTGCGAGGAGGGTCCTCTCGTAGCTTTCCAGAATGCCGAAGGACAAATTGCCGACCAGCAGGATGAGGGTAATGAAGACAGGCGGAGCGAAGCGGCTGTCCAGAATCCTCTTCCAAAGGGGCGCCTTCGGCCTGGCCACAGCCTGTTCTGCTGCAATCACGGGGGGGTTCATTCCGGCTCCTCAATGTTGTAGAGCTTGTTCGGGATCAGATTCCTGATCGTCTGCACCGTTCCGGACGGCCAGCGGATGACTGCCTTGTCGATGTGTGGATTTTTGCCGAGGCCGAAATGGAGGCGAAGCTCATTCTCCGAGGCGAAGCCGTTGCCGCCGGAGACCGCCTGGATCTGCTTCTGGCCGTCCCAATACAGCTCGACGGTGGCGCCGATGGCGCTGCGGTTGCTTCTGGTGCCGTGGAGACGGAACTCGATCCAGTCATTCCCGGGAGCAACGATGTCTTTGTAGATGAGGAGCGGCCCGTTCTGATTGGCCACCACGGCGTCGAGCGCTCCATTGTTCCAGAGGTCAGCCAGCGCCACAGCGCGACCATCGTAGCGGTCGTTGACGCCGACGGCGCGGGCAACATTTTCGAATTTGCCGGCGCCATCGTTGATCCAGACTTTCTTTTCCTGATAGCCGGAGAGGCTGCGGCCATCGAAGGCCGGCCAGTGCGAGGCGTCGGAGATGATGGAGCTGTTGCCGCCCGCGACTTTAGAGAAGTCGTACCAGTAGCTGCGGGTTTTGGAGGCTGAAATGTAGCCATTCTGCAGAAAGAGGTCGAGCCGTCCATCGTTGCTGAAATCGCCGAACTGCGCGCCAAAGCTCCAGCCACCGAGCTCGACTCCGAGCGCGCTCGCCATGTTCTGGTAATGGAGAGTCCTGCCGGGGTCCGGGACCCACAGGTTGTTGCCCTGAATCAGGACGCCTTCCTGCGAAATGTTGGAAACATAGATGGAGAATCTTCCATCGTTGAAGATATCGCCGAACGAAGCGTTCATTCCGCTCTTGGGGGCGAATCCGACGCCGGTCTGCTTGCCCGCTTCGTGAAAGTGGCCGTGGTTGTTGATGTACAGCTCGGAGACGCCGTAGTCGTTGGCAATGAAAAGATCGGGATAGCGATTACCGTCGAGAGGGGCGGCGGCGGAAGCAAGCGCCCAGCGATTGCTCCTGATTCCGGCCTGAGCACTGACCTCTTTGAAGTGGCCGTTGCCGAGATTGTGGAAGAGGTATTTGCGGCCGCCGTTACTCGCGTATTCGAAGCTGTTGGGCATGATTTTCGTGGTTTTGAGATGCCACAGGTTCAGATTCGAGGGGTAATAGCCGCCGACAAAGAGATCGAGCTTGCCGTCGTCGTCGTAGTCAAACCACAGAGCGGTGTTGGCATTCATCCACGCCGGCAGGCCGGCGTTTTTCACGAGCGTGAAGCCGTGGCCGTCGTCGTTGTGGAAGAGCTCCGGCTTGCCCCACTTGATGAGGAAGAGGTCGGGATAGCCGTCGTTGTCGTAATCGCCCCAGACCGCGCCCATGGAGACACCGGTGCCGGGCTGATTGACATTGGCAATGCCCAACTTGGGCGCAACATCGGTGAAAGTGCCATTGCCGTTGTTGCGGTAGAGGTGATTCATGCTGCCGATGCGGCTGTTGGTGACGTAGATATCCGGCCAGCCATCCTGGTTGTAGTCCACGATGGAGACGGAAGCCCCCATGGAGGCTACCTCAGGCATGATGCGGTCCAGTTTGGCGTCGAGGACCGGCGCTTCATGGACGAAGTTGATTCCGTCCTGCTGTGCGACCTGCTTGAAGCAGAAGCCATAGCGCTTCAGGGCGATCTGGCAGGTGGTCCGGGCATCGGCAGCGGCAGCTTTCCGGGTGCGCCATTTGACGATCAGCGGCACGGCCAGCAGGCCCAGGAAGACGATCGTGAGGATGGTTCGCGCTACAGGTCTGCTTTTCATTTCCAGGGCCCAACCTCAGCATCCAGTGCGTTGCGAAAAGGAGCAGGCGACAGGTAGCGCGTCTGCCAGGTGAGCCAGTCGCTGGGGTGATGGCGGTATACCCATTCGTCCTGCAGCGGCAGAGGCGGCGTGTCGTAAACGGTGCGTGCGTGGTAGGGCAGGGGAAGGACGGTTGCCGAATCGATGGAGTTGTAATCGCCATCCTTCACCCAGCCATCGCCGGCAATCACATAGTCGCGCACCCAGCCGGACGGCGGAGGCGGCGGCACGGGGAACTGGAGCGCCATTTCGTCGCCGGGACCCATGATGACGTACCGATCGTCGATCTTGCGCAGGAGCGGTCGCACATCGCCATAGCGGGTGTAATAGCCCGGCATGTCGCGCCAGATCTGAGCGGTGGTGGCGATGTGGTTGTATTCGGGAATCTCAGGCGAGAAAGGGCTCGCCTGGCGAATCACCGAAAAGCCGCGATAGTGGAGATTGGCGTAGGACGGCTGGATGCGAGTGACCTTCAGCGGCGTGTTGGGCAGGCCCCGCGCCCACTGGATCTGATCCCAGTAGATCTCCATGTTGGTGCTGAGCCGCACGTCGTGCGGAGTTCCCGGGCGGAAGACACCGGTGAGATTGATGACGCAGGTTTTGTTGCGGCCCTCGGGGAAGCCCAGATTCGGGCGCACCGTGACCCAGCCGCCGTGGCCGTCCGGCACCTGAAGACTGAGCGGCCTGGGATGGACGTCGTGGCCCTGGCTGATGGCGAGATTGATGGAGGAATTGGAAGGATGGAGCCATCCCCGGGCGATGAGATAGAGCGGACCGCTGGTGGGAACGTCCTTACCGAGGTCGATCTGGACGTAGTGGTAGCGGGTGATGCCCTGGTACTGACCAAGCCCAAAGGTATGGAGATAGTGGCCGTCGAGCGAGCGCAGGATCGCGGTAACGTCATGGCCGCGATCGTCGATGGCGCGGGCAATGGGATGAGGCTTGCCGGTGGCGATGATCCGCAGTTTGTGCGGCGGGACGACAAAGCGCTCATCGGTAAAGATGTCCGTACCTTTGGGGTGGTCGACGGTCATCAGATTGAGCCAGTCGTAGTAGTAGACCTCCCACAGCTCCCCGGTGATGCGCAGGTCGTAGTCGCCAGCGCGGGGCACGAGATCCTGGCGGGGAATTTTGTACCACTCCTGGGTGGCGACGATTTTTGCCGGACCGATGCCATTGATGCGGAGACCAATGGCGGAGCCCCAGGGAACCGCGTCCATGACAAAGTGGAATTTTTTGCCGTTCCAGGCGAAAAGGTAGGGGCAGGAACCCTTGAGGCGCTGGCGGGCGAGGACCTCCTGATTCGCCTTTGCGGAAAAGACGGCATTCACTGTGCCATTGGGCCAGAGGACACGGGCGACGTTGGTCTCCGTCCATGTGCCGAGGCCGAAGTGCTCTTCGGGGCCGGTGATGGGCCGCGACTGGAGCAGCAGGCCGGAGCGGACCTGCACAACGCCACCGATGCCGAAGGAATTGACGCGCTGATCGCCGGTGGCCTGAACGGCACGGGTGCGGATGATCTGCCAGTGGTAGTTCTTTGTGCCGTGATTGACGGCCTGCACCGGATGGCCGTCGGCATCGAGTCCGAGAAGGCTGAGGCGGCCAGTGTGGTTAAGATCGGCGGTGGTAAAGACTTGCTGGGGGCCAGCCGGATGCTGCATCAGGGTATAGGTGCCGTTGGGCTGGCCGAGCCAGATGATAGCTCCGGGGCTGTTGCCGCCGGCGGCGGGAGCGGAGACTCTGGCGAGGAGCAGATCGACGGCGCCATTGTTGTCGAGATCCGGGGTTTCGAGACGAACGCGGCCGGCAAGAGACTGCGCCGGGTCCGGGACACGCGCCAGCGTCGTCCACTTCCACACATTGCCGCTGTCTGACATACGGTCGATGGCGCCCTGGGGGGTGACGACGAGCAGGTCCAGCTGGCCACTGTGGCGGGTATCTGCCGCGGTCATTGCCCTGACCGCGCCGATGCCCTGCGGGAGGGGCGTCTGCTGAAAGACTCCGTCACGATTATTGATGAAGACGTGAAGGTGACCGGCTCCGTCAACGATGCAGGCGTCGGCATTACCGTCGCCGGTGAGATCGACCCAGACGAACTGGCGAATGCCGGAGATTCCGGCGAAGGGATGGATGGGGGTGAAGGTACCGTCGCCGTTGTTGCGAAGGACGGTGGGTACGCCGCTGGCGGAGCCCATGACGAGGTCCATATCGCCGTCGGCGTCGATGTCGATGGCCCAGGCTCCGGTGTAATCGCCATGAAGGATTGCGGAGGGCAGCTTGGTGGCGGCGGTGACGTCGGTGAACTTCTGCGGCGTGTCCTGGCGGAGGAAATGGACGCCCCCGGCGCCGGCGAGGACAAGGTCGGTTTTGAAGTCGTAGTTGATGTCGACGGGAACGACGGAGTCCGGTCCGGGGGCGACGTGGTGCGGGCCGCCCGGAAAGGGATAGGATGGTCCGCCCGCGAGGCTGACGGTCTGCGCGTTCGCGGTGATGACGGTTGGGAGGCCGGAATCGCTGAGCGAGACAGCGCCGATCCATTTCCACGACTGGCCATGCGGATCGGGCAGCGGCTGTAGCTGGAAGGTCATGGCCATATCGGCGGGAGCGGGCTTAGAGACGGGCACCGGCAGCTTCAGGAACGATTCAAACGGCTGGGCAGCGTCCCCGGGAGCGGCGTGAACCTCGGCCAGATCGCGGCGGAACGACGGCACCTGCAGGAGGACATTGCGGAGAAAGATGCTGCGGGTGACGGCCATGGCGGGAGGACCGCTCTTTGCCGCGGCCTGCAGCAGCGTCAACTGCTGTTTGACGTCGGCGGGCCAGGGAGTGGACTGCGCCGCAATCCGCTCAATGACCGAGTGCAGCATGGCGGTATCGCCGAGCTTCGCCGAAATGCGGCTGAGTTCGAGGAGCGCGGCGAGGTTGCGCGGCTGCTCGCTCAGAACCTGTTCCATGATTTTCTGGAAGCGCTGATCGCTGCCGGGAGCGCCCTGGCGCTCCACCTCCTCGGCAAGCGAGTACTGGATTCTGACATTGTGCGGGTCGAGCGCCCGGGCCTTTTCAAAGTGGGCGATGGCGGCGCCGGAGTTGCCCTGATCGCTCTCCAGCAGGCCGAGCAGATACTGCATGCGCGCGTTTTTGCCGGTCAGGGAAAGCGCCTTCTCGAAGCGCTGTTTTGCAGCGGTGAAGTCGCGCTCGCGAAGGGCCAGGATGCCCCAGTCGGCCCAGGCGGCGGGCTCGCCGGGAGCCAGCTGGGTGGCCTGCTGAAAGCGCTTGTCCGCGCGCGCATCGTTGCCCACCTGGAATGCGGACAGCCCGACGTAAAAGGCGTCGACAAATTGGGTGTACTGAGCGGAGCCCGCCTTCGGGAGGCCTGATGAATGGCAACCCGATACCATTGCCAGAGTTCCTGCCAGCAGCGCAGCCAGCGCGTGCCGGCCACGCGCCAAAATTGGGCGCTGCAGCGTCACTTCAACCTCGGAGTGCTTCCTCGACAAATTGTCCTGCCACTCGACTGGGGATATTGTTCTATTGTATGGACTCAGGCAGGCGCTTCGCGCGTCTGACCGGGGAATGTTGGACACTGTAACGAATTGAGGATTCGACTGTCGTCGCCGCAGGGTGGGAAGTTGGCCTCCACCTTTCGATGGAGGCAACGCGCCGGGACGGCGGCCGGCGGTTGCAAATGGAAATCCATCTTTAGTTGGTTGCGTCTAGTAACGTTACCAGCGATGCTTGGCAGACTTATGCTCAAAGCCTCCGCAGGGATTCTGTTCGTTTTGCTGTCCTTCGGCGTGCTGCACGCCCAACCTCACCTTTCCAACCCGCAACCTGTGCCGCCGACGGCACCGGCGCCGGCCTATCCGCTCCGGTACACGGTGTGGGAACGGGCCCGAGTCGACAACTGGCAATGGTTTGCGGCGCCGCCGTACACCAGCAGCTATTCGTATCTGCAAAGCCTGCTCCGCGTGGGAGTTGGGCAGCGCATCCACCGATGGGAGTGGGAACTGGAGCTGGCGCAGCCGGCGATTCTTGCCCTCCCCAACAACGCCGTGGCAGCCAGTACGGCACAGGGGCAGCTCGGCCTGGGCGGTTCGTATTATGCCTCCAGCGACAACAACAGCTATCCGGCTGCGGCATTTCTGAAGCAGGGCTACCTTC
>DAHVZZ010000022.1:0-6083 GCA_027323785.1 Acidobacterium sp.
GGTGGGGGTCGCCGGCGCCTTCAAAGCGGCTGGCGGAGATCGTGCAGTCGATCCACTCGTCTCCGCTGGTATCGAGGCTGAGGCGATTGGGGACGGCATCCTGAGCAGAGGTGCCTTCGAGATTGATGGTGAGCCGCCATCCGGGACGGTGCAGGCTTTCGAGGTGAATTCCCTGGTTGTGTTCCCATGCGCCGTCGCACTGACGCTGATACCAGTCTTCGAGCCATTCGAGATTGTTGGACATCACGACTCCACCGGGGGTGCGGGCTGCTGCTGCGTCATGCAATGCAGAGCGCCGAGGCCCCAGATCAGGTCTCCGCAGTAAATCCCCACCACTTCTCGCGAGGGAAAAGCGTCGGCGAGAATGTTGAGGGCCGTGCGATCGGCGGAGTGATTCAAGGTTGGCACGAGGACCAGATTGTTGGCAATGTAAAAATTCGCGTAGCTGGCGGGCAGGCGCTGGCCATCGAAGACGACCGGCGGGCACATGGGCAGCTCAACAATCTCAAATGGTTTGCCGTGCAGATTGCGGGCAGCTTTCAGCCGCTGGAGATTCTCCTGGAGCGGCTGATGGTTTTCGTCGCGGGGATTGGGTTCGACGGCGGCGACGATGGTGTTGGGGCCGGCGAAACGGACGATGTCGTCCACGTGGCCGTGGGTGTCGTCGCCGGCAATGCCGCGATTCATCCAGAGAACCTGGTCGATGCCGAGGTAATCGTGGAAGGCGCGCTCGAGCTGCTCGCGGCTGAGGCCGGGATTGCGCTGCTGCACTTCGCTGAGGAGGCATTCCTCAGTGGTAATGAGGGTGCCGGCGCCGTTGACATCGATGGAGCCGCCTTCGAGAACGAGGCGATGCGATCCGGTTGCGGTTTCGATGTGGGGAGTCCACATGGGCAGGTGGAGCAGATCGGCGACGGCGGCGGGGATCTTGTCGTCGTGATGCCAGTTGGGGTACTTGGCCCAGGCATTGAATTTCCAGTTAGTGACGGCGAGGGTAGCCGCGTCCGACGGCGTCGGACGGCGGGTGAGAAAGATGGGGCCGGAGTCGCGCGTCCAGACGCGATCGGTGGACCACTGGTGGAAATGAACCCGCTCGAGGCGGACGCCGTTGCGACGGAGGACGCCCCGGGCGCGCTTTTCGGCGGCGGCATCGTTGACGAGGATATGGACTTCCTCCACCTGGGCCAGATGGCGGACGATCTCCGCGTAGACCCAGGGGATGGGCTGGAATTTGCCGGGCCAGTCTTCGGCATTGTGGGGCCAGGCGAGCCAGGTGGCGGTGTGCGGCTCCCATTCGGCGGGCATGCGGTAGCCGTGGTCGCGCGGGGTTCCGGCAGAGGGCTGCTGCATTTCGGAATGGCTCATGCTTCGTCGCCGTCCAGGAATCGGCGCACGATGGGCGCGTAGGCGTCGATGCGGCGGTTGCGGAGGAAGGGCCAGTTGCGACGGGTGTCTTCGAGGAGGTGCAGGTCGATTTCTCCGATGAGGATGTCTTCGCGATCGTGTGGGGCCTTGGCGATGACGCGGCCGAAGGGATCGGCGAGGAAGGAACCGCCCCAGAACTCAAGGCCGGGGCCCTCGACGCGGTTGCCGCGGATGTCTCCATTTTCGTGTCCGACGCGGTTGACGGCGGCGACATAGACGCCGTTGGCGATGGCGTGGGCGCGCTGCATGGTCTGCCAGGCTTCGTACTGGGCTGTGCCGAACTCTTCCTTTTCGTGCGGGTGCCAGCCGATGGCGGTGGGATAGAAGAGGACGTGTGCGCCCTTCATGGCGGTGATGCGGGCGCCTTCGGGATACCACTGATCCCAGCAAACGAGGGTGCCGATTTTGCCGGCGGAGGTGTCAAAGGCGCGGAAGCCGAGGTCGCCGGGGGTGAAGTAGAACTTCTCGTAGTAGAGCGGGTCGTCGGGGATGTGCATTTTGCGGTAGAGACCCGCGACGCGACCGTCGGACTCAAGAATGGCGGCGGTGTTGTGGTAGAGGCCCGGCGCGCGCCGCTCGAAGATCGAGGCGATGACGACGACCTTTTCCTCGCGGGCGACCGCGCCGAGGCGCTCGGTGGAGGGGCCGGGGATGGGCTCGGCGAGGTCGAAGAGGGCAATGTCTTCACGCTGGCAGAAGTACTGAGCGCGGAAGAGCTCGGGCAGGCAGACGACGTTGGCGCCCTGGCGGGCGGCCTGGCGGACGCGGTCCGCCGCCTTGTCGAGATTAGCGTCGGGGTCGGGGCCGCAGCTCATCTGGACGAGGGCTACGCGGGTAGTTTTTTCAGCCATCGCTCCGATTCTAAATGCGTTAACCGCTGAACTCGGAATCGCCGTGCATTGAATATTGGGGCATGCCGCGTTAGATCGCCAAAACCCGAAAGAGACCCTGCCTGCCGAATCGCAGAAGGTCTTTGTCATGAGTACAAAGAGTGAGGTTCTCCACTCTGGCGGTGGCGGCGATCAGACGATCCGCCGGGTCGCCGTGAAACGCCTCGGGCAAGAGGGCTGTCTCCACCGCAATGCGAGGAACGATGGGCAGCAGTACGATTCTCGCCTCGGAGAGAGCCGATTCGCACCATTCGTGGAGCGGCAGAGGCAGGAGGACGCGCTGCCTGCGGGCCATATTGGCGAGCTCCAGCAGGGAGATATCCGCCAGAAAGAGCTGTCCGGCTTGCTCGGCCTGCTCCAGTTTCCGTCTGACAGCCGGCGGAATCTTCTCATCGCCCATGGCCAGCCATAGCCAGGCGTGGGTATCGAGAAGTACGCCTGCGCCCTCAGTCATCGTTCGCTGTTCCAGGCTTCCGGATCAGGGCTCACGATATCGCCCACGATTTCCATGGTTCCCTTCATGTAACCAAAGAGGGGGCGATGCCGCTTCTCGTCCACAGGAACAATCTTCACCAGCGGTTTGCCACGTCTGGAAATGGTGACCGGACGCCGGGTTCGGTGCACGTCGTCCATCACCCTGAGACAGGTGGCTTTGAACTCGGTTGCAGTAAGGCCGGGGGATTCGGAGGATTTTGGAGCCATTGTGGTCATCTCCGATGACCATTTTACGCTGGTGCAGGAGTTCGGGGCAGGAAAAAGGCGCGAGCCCGAGCCCACGCCTTTACCGGTGATTCTGCCGCTTTAGTCGAAGATGAGGATGGCGGCGGCGATGGTGGTGGTCCAGAGGCCGCGCTTGTCGCCCATGGCCGACTGGGTGACGTTGGCGGTGCGGACGATTTTGTTGGAGATGCGGTAGATCTCCTTCTTCTCGTCCCAACTCTTGTCGGGGTCGAATTCGACGTCGAGAGTGGTGGCGAGCATTTCGGCGGCCAGCTCCTCGGCGTACTCGCCAGCCTGTTCCTCGGTTTCGCCGAAGCTATGATGCTCGCTCAGATAGCCGTAGGTGTTGCGGTCACTGGGAATAGCAACGCCGATGCTGGACGCGACGAGGCGGTGGGGCTCGCGCGTGGAGTTTTCGGCGACCACGGCAAAGACGACTTCGCCAGGGCTCAGGTAGGTGAGGCCCTCCTTGCGGGGGACGAGCTTGGCCTGAGGCGGAAAAATGGATGAGACGCGAACCAGATTCTGTGCAGCGATACCGGCGTCGCGCAGCGCCAGCTCAAACGAAGTCAGCCGTTCCTTGTGTTTCCCGACGCCTTTGGTGAAAAAAAGGCGCTTCGGGACCATGCTTTTTCCCAATTCCTGAATCCTCCAGTGGGTCTGTTTCTACGCTGGCATACCGGCGAAAATCCCCCAGCCGGGAACAGGTCCCCGATGAAACTTAACACAATGGCGATGCCTGTGGGGGTTCGCGGGTTATGATTTCACGCCGATTTTAATCATACGTTACCCGGGGCGTGCGCTCCACGGCTTTGCGAAGAGGGAAAGGCCCCGGCGGCGATCTCCAGAAACTCCTGGCCGGCGCGGGTGAGCTGGCGGTCTTTGCGGAAGACGAGGGCAAGGTCCCGGGCGAGGCGGACACCTTCGATGCAGAGCAGGCTGAGAGAGCCGGCGCGCTCCTCCTCGGCGGCGTTGGTGCGGGGCAGGAAGCCGATGCCGAGGCCGGCGGCAATGTAGCGCTTGAGCATTTCGCTGGATTCGACCTCCATGGCGATGCGGGGGACCAGCTCGTTGACACGGAAGAGCTCGTCGATCTGCTCGCGGCGGCGGCCGTGAGCGGGCAGCAGGAGGGGATACTTTGAGACTTCCGGCAGGCGAACCCGGGAGCGCGCGGCGAGCGGATGACCTTTGGGGGCGACCAGGGCCAGTTCGTCGCGGTGGATGGTTTCGACGGTCAGGCGCGGATCGCGGACGGGCAGAGAGACGACGCCAAAATCGACTTCGCGGTTGACGACGCTCTCCAGGGTGCGGAGGCGCTCGGCGCGGACGACATTGAGAACGACGCGCGGAAACTGACGGCGGAATTCAGCGAAGACCTGGGGAAGGATGTAGAGGTGGGTGGCCTCATTGGCGCTGATGGAGAGCTCGCCGCGCGGGGCGCGCTCCTGCTCGGCAATGGCCAGCAGGATGTGCTTCTGGCGTTCGACGCAGTACTCAGCGAATGGCTCGAAAAGCCGGCCAGCGGCGGTGAAGGTGACTTTGCCGCCATCGCGGTCGAAGAGGCGGGCGCCGACCTCCTGCTCGAGGGAGCGAATTTGGGCAGAGACAGCGGGCTGGGTGCGCAGGAGCTTCTGTGCGGCCCGGGAAAAACTCTTCAGGCGGCTGACTTCCAGAAACGTGCGCAGGTTTTCGAAGTCCATAGCTCCTGAAAAACAGGATATTACGGGGCTGGGAGGGGGTTAGAGGAATTTCTGTGGCCGATCAGTCGAGCATGGGTTCCGGCGGGGGGCTGGATTTGGCAGGACGCTGCATGAGGAAAGGCAAAGGGACGAGCAGCGCAATGACGAGGGCGAGGCCAAAGAAGGCGTTTTTGTAGCTGAGCATTTCCGCTTGCAGATTGAGCTGACGCCAGGCGCTGCCCATGGCCAGGGCGGCAGCGGCACTGGCGCTCTCACCCAGCCGCCGGAGGGCGCTTTCCGTCATGCTGAGGTACTGCTGCAACTGGATGCTGCCGGGCACGACATGGGCGCTGAGGGAGGTCATGTGGGTTTGCTGGGTGCGCTGGAGAAAAGTCGTTAAAAGGGCGGTGCCGACGGAGCCGCCGATATTGCGGGCGAAGTTGGAGAAGCTGGAGATCTGGTTGTTCTTGTTGCGGGGAACGCCCAGGTAGTTGAGGGTGCTGATGGGGATAAAGATAAAGGCCAGGCCCATGATCTGATAGGCGCGCCAGAGGGTGACCTCTCCGAAGGAAACATTCAGGTCCAGACGGGTGAGGTTGTAGAGGCCGGCCGCGGTGATGGCATAGCCCATGGCCACCAGCAGACGGGGATCGAGCCTGCGGGAGCCGGTGAGTTTTCCGGCAATGGGCATGGTGAGCATGAGGATCAGTGCGCCCGGGGAGAGCACGAGGCCGGCCTGTTCCGCGGTATAGCCCAGCAGAATCTGGAGGAACTGCGGGATGAGGACGGTGGTTCCAAAGAGGACCATGCCGAGGACGAACTGCAGGAAAACCGAGGTGCCAAAATTGCGGATCTTCAGCAGGTGGAGATCGACAATGGGGTCGTCGTGACGCCATTCCCACCAGACGAAGGCGATGAGAGTGACCGCGGCAACAATGGAGAAGGCCACGATGTGGGGATCGCCGAACCAGTCCTTTTCCTGGCCCTTGTCGAGAACAAACTCGAGACAGCCGACGCCGATGGAGATGAGGCCAAGGCCCATGAAGTCGACGGGGCCGGAGGTTTTTTGCTCCTCTTTGAGGTAGGGCGGATCCTCCACCATCCGGTAAGAGAGGAAGAGCGAGAGGATGCCGATGGGGAGATTGATGAAAAAGATCCAGTGCCAGTTGAAGTTGTCGGTGATCCAGCCACCGAAGGTGGGGCCGATGGCGGGGGCCACGACGACCGCCATGCCGTAGAGGGCGAAGGCCTGACCGCGCTTGGCGGCGGGGAAAGTGTCGGCAAGAATGGCCTGTTCGCTGGGCGCGAGACCGCCGCCGCCAATGCCCTGCAGGACTCGGAAAAAGACCAGCAGCGGGAGAGAAGTGGC
>DAHVZZ010000023.1:0-7096 GCA_027323785.1 Acidobacterium sp.
TCTGGAGTGCTTGCGCGGTATCGACGACGTCATTGGAAGTGAGGCCGTAATGCAGCCAGCGCGACTCGGGTCCGACCTTTTCGGCCACGGCGGTGGTAAAGGCGATGACATCGTGGCGGACTTCGGCCTCGATCTCGCGGATGCGGTCAACGGAAAAGCCGCCGCGCTCGCGGATGGCTTTGGCAGCGTCTGCGGGGACGAGTCCGGCGTCGGACAGAACTTCGCTGGTTACAGTCTCGACTTCAAGCCAGGCCCGATACTTGCTTTCATCTGTCCAGATGCGGCCCATTTCAGCGCGGGTATAACGGGGAATCAAAGCGAATCAACCTCCAACGAACCCTTTTCATTCTATCGTTTGCACGAAGTGGAAGGCCTGAAAGCTTCTGTAAATCGTACCTGTGCCAGCCATCACTGACGAGGGTATGCGCGGAGGGAGAAGATTCTTTCCCGGAAAGGAGGGCAAAGTGCCGAATCGAATCCACGTTGCATTCGTGGCGGGGCTCCTGGCCACCGCCGCATTCGGAATCGCCCAAACAGCTCCAAAAATTGAGGAAGTGCCGGTACAACCGACTTCGCCGGCATCGGGAAAACAAATGTACTCCGCCTACTGCGCCGTTTGCCACGGCGCGGACGGAAAGGGAAACGGACCGGCGGCGGCCGCACTCGCGGTCAGGCCAACGGACCTCACGAAACTGGCTGAGAACAACGGGGGAGAGTTCCCCGCCGTTCACGTCTATTCAGTGCTGCGGTTTGGGGTTTCCACGCCCGCGCACGGCAGCGCAGAGATGCCCGTATGGGGAAGTGCGCTGCGATCGCTGAACACCGGAGGTCCAACCGCCACGATGCTGGAACAGCAGCGTATCGCAAATCTGACGCGATATATCGAAACGCTGCAGAAGAAGTAGTTAGGCTGGAAAAGAAAAAACTCCCTGTCGCCGAATAGCGCAGGGAGTTTTTCTTTGAGGCAGAGGATTAACGAACCACCACAAACACGATGACCAGCGTGAAGAGCGCCAGCGACTCGATGAAAGCGAGTCCGAGGATGAGCAGCATCTGGATGCCGGCGCGGGCGGCTGGGTTGCGGGCGTAAGCTTCGCACGCGGAAGCGGCGGCCAGGCCCTCGCCGACTCCGCAGAATCCGGAGGCGATGCCCATGCCGATGCCGGCGCCGATGGGAACCCAGGTGGCCGCGGAACTGCCTCCGGTCTGGGCGAATGCCGGAACCGCCATGCAGAGGGCGGCCAGCGTCATAAGGATGTACTGCAGTTTGCGCATAGTTGCTCCAGCTTCCTCAGAGTCGCCGCCAGTGGGTGGTTGAGATGCACCTCAGTGGTCCCCTCACGCTGAACGGCACTTCCTTCCGGAGTGGAAGCGAGGCTCCGGTGGAAGGATAAGTTGTATTCCGGAGCGCCCCTCCGGAGGAATGCTAGATGTCCGCGGTTTCGTGCGACGTGGCTTCGGTCAGGTAAATGGCGGCGAGCATCATGAAGACGTAAGTCTGAATGAGCGCTACGAGGAAATGCACGCCCAGGCCGAAGACCGGCAACAAAAACGGGAAACCGGCGAAAAATACCAGGGTGATCAGGTCGCTGGCAAACATGTTCGCGTAAAGACGAACGGTGAGCGAGAGAATCCGCGCCAGGTGGGAGACGATCTCCAGCGGGAACATGAACCACGACAGCCACCAGAAAGGCCCGAGAAAATGCTTCATGTAGCGAATCGGCCCCTGCGTGCGAACCCCGAACCAGTGGTAGTAGAACCATGTGAAGAATGCCAGTCCCAGCGGGACGGCTGGCGTGGCCGTGGGAGTGACGATGCCCGGCAGCAACCCCATGAGATTGCAGAGGAGGATGAAGAAGAGCAGGATGGTCAGCACCGGCAGGTGCTTGGTATAGCCGTGCCCCATGACCTGCGAAGCCTGGCTCTCGACAAACTCATGCACCATCTCGGCAATGTGCTGGACAGCTCCCGGCTTCTCGACGCTCAGCGTGAGGCGGACGTAAGTGAAGAAGGCGATGAGGATCGCGAAGATCAAAATTTCGAGCGCCAGCCGATTATCGATGGGCGCAGAAGGATCCGCGGGATGAATGCCGAGCAGACGCAGAACTGCGTCAATGGGGGCGGCGAACAGAAGGTTCAGCCAATGCGTGAGGAGATCGTTCCAGGAAAGCATAGTGGGTTCGGTACAACAGGGGTTGGGCAGGACGGTCCTCTTCGCGCAGACCTTGACCTGACTTCAAATTAAGATCGACGGCGCAGCAGGCGGACGGTTTCCATGGAGAGAACGACGACAGCCAGTCCAAGGCCCGCAACCAGCGCGTAAACATTTCCCTTTAAGTACTTTAGACTAACATAGAGCAGCGCCGCTACGAGTCCCAGGCGCAGAAAAAACATGACGAAAGTGCGTACCGCCGGTTTGTAGCGCGGCGCGGAACTGAATCGGTCGAAGACCACGTCGGTAATGTTGCGCCATTCGCGGATTCCGGTAAAGGAAACCGCCGCGCCCACCAGAAAGAGCAGTGCCGTCTGCCACCCGGCCGTAACGGCCAGCAGCGCCGATCCGACGACCCCCATGATGACGATGAGACGCAGAGCGCGGCGGAACGATGCCTGGACGACGGGGTCGGATAGGGCGACGGAAGCATCGGCCGCGGGCGAGGGCTGCTGATCGGCTGCGAGTCCGGGGTCCGTGTTGCGTTCGATATCGGGATTCGAGGGCGGGCTGGAACTCATGAGCGGTCCTGATTGTCCTGGGTGTTGACGGAGATAATGCGGATCACATCCATGAACCCGGCGATACAGCCGACGATGATGCCGACGATGTAGATCCAGTGCTGGTGCAGCCAGCGGTCGAGAGCCTCGCCGATGAGCCAGCCGACGATGACGGCGGCCGGCAGGATGAAGGCAATCTGCAGCAGGCGCTCGGCTCGGACGAGAGCGTTGGGGCCGCGGGGCGGCTGGGGAGTTCCCCGAGTTGGCTGCTGTTCCGGCATGGGTGTTCCGGGTCAGTTATACACCAGATGAACGGGAAGCAAGGATAGTATCGATGGCCACGCGGACGCGCTCGTTATACTCGAACAAGATCAATTGTTTGAGGCAAAGCCGTGTTCGAGAGTGAGTTTGAGCGCAATCTGTTTGCGCTCCGCCAGGAAAAGCTGAAGCAGATTGAGGCGCTGGGCCAGCGGGCCTATCCAAACACGTTTGCGCCCCAGGGGTTTGACGAGGTCACCCCAATTCCGCGGATCCGCGCCGGATTCGACGTGGCCACGGGTGAGCAACTGGAAGGTGAGCGGGTTCCGGTGGCCGTCGCCGGACGGATTATGGCCATCCGGCAGCAGGGCAAGGCCGGATTTGCCACCCTGCAGCAGGACGGGCAGCGGCTCCAGATCTATGTCCGCAGGGACGCGGTGGGCGACCACGCCTTTGATCTCTACAAACTGCTCGATCTGGGCGACCACATCGGCGTGACCGGGTATCTCTTCCGGACCCGGACCAACGAACTGACCATCTACGTGGAGACGATAACCTTCCTGGCGAAGGCGCTGCTGGCGCTTCCCGAGAAATACCATGGCCTCTCCGATGTGGAGCTGCGCTATCGGCAGCGGTACGTGGACCTCTTCATGAACGGTCTGCTGAACGAGGCTCCAGAAGACTCAGCCGAAGCACAGAAAGCCGAGGAGATTCGGGTCCGGGAAGTGTTTGTGAAGCGGGCGAAGGTGCTGCGGGCCATGCGGCGTTTCTTCGACGACAAGGGATTTATCGAGGTGGAAACGCCGATGATGCAGCCCATTGCCGGCGGAGCGGCGGCGCGGCCTTTCATCACCCACCACAATACGCTCGACATGGATCTATTCCTGCGAATCGCGCCGGAGCTGTATCTCAAGCGGCTGGTAGTGGGCGGCTTCGACAGGGTGTACGAGATCAACCGAAATTTCCGGAACGAGGGGATTTCTACCCAGCACAATCCCGAATTCACGATGCTGGAGTTCTATCAGGCGTATGCGAATTACGAGGACCTGATGGACCTGACGGAAGAGCTGATCCGGACCGTGGCGCTGGAAGTGAATGGGACGACCGTGACGCACTTCAACGGGGTGGAGATTGATCTCGGGAAGTGGGAACGGCTGACTATGCGCGAGGCGATCATTAAGTGGTGGCCGAAAGACGCGGAACCAAAACCACAGATGAAGGACTTTTCATCCGCAAGCTCTTTCATTCCCGTGATTGAGCGGTTGTATGCAGCAGGCAAAGCGCAGCAGGATGAGATCGGGTCTGATCCTGATCGCCGACCGCCCTACACTCGAGACCCGCAAAGGAGATCTCTAGCCATACACGCTGGGGCACTGAGTCTGGAACTTATACAGCTCAGGCGCGACGGGGATTCAGCCTTAGGACACTCCATAGCTACAGCGTTTGAGATCGTTGCCGAAGAACACCTCATCCAGCCCACCATCATCTATGAATTCCCCCTGGCCGTCTCCCCACTTTCGAAGCAGAAGCCCGACGAGCCGGACTGGGTGGAACGGTTCGAGTTCTACATTGGCGGGTTTGAGCTGGGGAATGCGTTCAGCGAGCTGAACGATCCGGCCGAGCAGCGGCGGCGGTTTGAGGATCAGCTGCAGCAACGGGCGGCTGGCGACGAGGAAGCGCACCAGATGGACGTGGATTACGTGCGGGCGCTGGCGTACGGGCTGCCTCCGACCGGCGGCGAGGGGATCGGGATCGACCGGCTGACGATGATTCTGACCGGTGCGCGATCGATTCGGGACGTCATCCTGTTTCCGCTGCTCAAACCGCGGGCCGAGACAACGGAGGACTGAGGGCTTCCCGGCCCTGCCGTTCCTCCCGCCTCCCTGCGGAAGACGGGTACCCCGTTCACGGTCTGTCCAGGCAGTGGCGGGTTGTCATCCGCACCCGGTATAACAGATAGCACGCATGGCGCAGCCGGCAGCCGCATTCCACTCCCGCGACTTCACGCGATATCAGCTTGCACGCGTCGCCGTGATCATCGGCGCGGAGGCGCAGGCGCTGGCCGTGGCGTGGCAGGTTTACGCAATCACCCACCGCGCGCTGGATCTGGGCTACACCGGACTGATGCTCTTTCTGCCGGGACTGCTGTTCATTCTCCCGGCCGGACATACGGCGGACCGCTTCGACCGGCGTCAGGTGATCCTCGTGTGCTATACGCTGCAGGCCTTCTGCACGGCCACGCTGTTCTGGTTTGCGTGGACGGGGTTGCATTCGGTCCTGCCGATCTTCGCCGTGCTGTTCGTCATCGGGTCGGGTCGGGCCTTCAGCGGGCCGGCTAGCTCAGCCCTGATTCCCCACCTGGTGCCGAAGGAAGATTTTGTGAACGCAGTGACCTGGGGCTCGGCGATCTTCCAGATCGCAAACTTTGTCGGGCCGGCGCTCGGCGGCGTGCTGTTTACGCTGCCGCTGCACGAACGGCTGCGGGGAGCCAGCCTGGTATTCGCGTTCACGCTGACCTCAATCTTGTGGTTCCTTGCGCTGATCTCCTCGCTGCGCGTGCGGCCGGGGCGCATGGAACACAAGGCAATCTCAAAGGAAGTGCTGCTGGCCGGCTTCCGCTATGTGGCGCGCAGGCAGGTGCTGCTGGGGACGATTTCGCTGGATCTGTTCGCGGTACTGCTGGGCGGGGCGGTGGCGCTGCTGCCGATCTTCGCGGTGACGATTTTGCACGCCGGGCCCCAGGGTCTGGGGATGCTGCGCGCGGCTCCGGCGCTGGGCGCGCTCCTGGTCTCGCTGTGGCTCATGTGGCGGCCGATCCGAGGACGCTCGGGAGCGAAAATGCTGGTGAGCGTGGTGATCTTCGGGGCGGCGACAGTGGTGTTCGGGCTGTCGAGGAACCTGGCGCTGTCTCTGGCGGCGCTCTTTGTGGTGGGCGCGTCGGACATGGTGAGCGTCGTGATCCGCGGAGCGATGCTGCAGTTGGCGACTCCGCCGGAGATGCGGGGACGGGTGAGCGCGGTCAACTCCCTGTTTGTCGGCGCGTCCAACGAACTGGGAGAGTTTGAGAGCGGACTGACGGCCCAGTGGTGGGGTGCGGTGCGGGCGGTGGTCGCCGGCGGGTTAGGATCGATGATGGTGACGGGAATCTGGAGCACCCTCTTCCCTGCCCTGCGGCGCGCCGGCGCTCTGACGCCGGAGGCTCTAATGGAAGCGGAAATGGAAGAAGCGGTGGAAGTGGATCGGGCAGGACGGGACACAAAGGCTCTATGAAGTGGATGAATCGAAAGCTGGGCGGTGCAAGGCCGGAAGACCGCATGCGCGCGCCATGGAAGATTGTTTGGATTGCCCTGTTTGTCCGCATCGCGTACATGACGCTGGCGCGCCTGTGGCACGTACCCGTCTACGACGACCACTTCAAGTTCGGCTATGAGATGGGCCGCGTAGCTCGCGCACTGGCCACAGGTTACGGCTATTCCGATCCGTTCTGGGGGCATACCGGACCTACGGCCTGGGTTCCGCCTCTGTATCCGTGGATTCTGGCGGGGATTTTCAAGGTTTTTGGCGTCTATACCGCGCTCTCGGCGTGGATGATTCTGGCCTTCGATTGCGTGCTGAATGCGCTGATGATTCCCAACATCTGGGAGATCGCCGAACGGTGCTTCAACCGCAAAGTGGCATGGTGGTCGGCGTGGGTCTGGGCGCTCTATCCAGCGGCGATGCAATACGCGGTGAAGTGGATCTGGGAGATGACGCTGACCACGTGGCTGTTCACATGGGTGCTCGTGATGGTCCTGCGCATGCGCCGGGTCGGTGATCCGGACGGACGTCCGGCGGCGCCGACGTGGGCAAACTGGACGGTGTTTGCGGTGCTTTGGGCACTGATCGGCCTGAGCAACCCGGATCTGCTGCTCTTCATCCCGCCCAGCGGCATCTGGATTTTGATGGGCATCCCGCGCGGCAAACTGTGGCCGGGACAGATTCTGAAGGCGACAGCGGCGACGTTCATCTTTATCGGCCTGCTGACGCCATGGGTGGTACGGAACTGGGAGGTATTCCACCACCTGATCCCGCTGCGGGCAAACTTTGGGGCGGAACTCTATATGGGCAACGGGCCCGGCGCCAACGG
>DAHVZZ010000044.1:0-6982 GCA_027323785.1 Acidobacterium sp.
GGAACACCACTATCCGGTGCGCGGCTGGCTGCATCGCATCGCCGGCGTCGTGCTGATCGGCGCCTCCGTCTATCACATCGTTTACGTCACCCTCAAACGCCGAGGCCGCCGCTGGCTGCGCGAAATGGTCCCCGATCTGCGCGATGCTCACGAAGCGATCCAGACCGTCCAGTACAACCTCGGCCGCCGCGATCGCCTGCCGCGGTATCGCCGCTTTAATTATGTGGAGAAAGCGGAGTACTGGGCGCTGGTCTGGGGAACCGCCGTCATGGCGATCACCGGAATCGCGCTCTGGCTGAATGACTGGATCCTGGCCCACGTGCCGCACTCCATGACCATTCTGGCCATCAGCACCGCTATCCATTTCTACGAGGCCATCCTCGCGACGCTGGCCATCGTCATCTGGCATCTCTACGCGGTCATCTTCGATCCCGATATCTATCCGCTCAAGTGGACGTTCCTCACCGGACGCGCCCCCGAGCATGAAATTCGAGAAGACGGTGAAGACCCTCCGGACTCCGCAGACGCCGGCCACCCTCCCGACGAAGGTACGGCCGGTGAGGTCCCGAAGTGAGCCGGCCGGGCTGTCACCAACCCATTTGGTGCGCGTCACATGCGGTTGTGCCGCCCATCACTGACCCGGGCTTTCCCCAGGTTTTATCTGGAAACATACCTGGGACCGAACGCCCCACGAAGGAGCAACACCCATGAAGAACTGCATCCGAGCGGCAGTCATGATTCTGCTGTCCGCCTCCATTGCGGCCCCTGCCATCGCGCAGAGCGCCGGCGCTGCTGTTTACAAAGAGAAATGCCAGATGTGCCACGGTCCCGATGGTACGGCTGCCACGCCCATGGGCAAGATGATGAAGATTCCGTCCTTCAAATCGCCCGCGGCCCGCAAGAAGACCGACGCGCAGTACATCGCGATCACAGAGAATGGCATGGGCAGAATGCCGGCCTATAAGGGCAAACTGAGCGCCATGCAAATCAAGGAAGTAGTCTCCTACATCCGCACGCTTCAGAAGTAACAGAAAGAAGAACGAAAGCCGCTCCGAGTCCGGCCGCGCGGTGTACTTTTCTGCACTTGCGTCACCGGGCTCGGCCAGCGGCCGGGCCCACGGAGCTGAAATGAAGACCGTTTCCTCCATCGCGCTGGTACCCTGCGTGGCAGCGCTTCTCCTGATGGCCGCGGCGCTGCCACTGCGCGCCCAGACGGACTGCCTCTCCTGTCACGGAACTCCCGGCATGACGGACGCGTCGGGGAAAAGTATTTCCATCAGCGGAAGTCAATTCCACTCGAGCGTGCATGGCAGCCTGAAGTGCACCGATTGCCACACTCACGTCAAGGGCTACCCGCATCCCGCTGACGCCGCGGCCGTCAACTGCTCCACCTGCCATGCCGATCAGGCATCGACCCTCGCCGACAGCGTCCATGCGAAGGCGAGCGCGCAGCCCTGCCTCAGTTGCCACGGCAACCCGCACCATATCGTGCCCGTCACCGATCCCCGCTCGCCCGTCTATCCGCTGAATATCCCGAAGACCTGCGGATCGTGCCACGGCAATCCGGTGCTGGCGAAGAAGTATGGTCTCCCCAATGTATACGCGCTCTACATGGATTCCATTCATGGTTTCGCGGTGAGCAAAGAAGGCCTGCTGGTCGCGGCTAACTGCACCAGTTGCCATGGTTCGCATGGCATCCTCAGCCATACCAATCCCAAAAGCTCCACCTACCGGACCAACATACCCAACACCTGCGGAAAATGTCACAAGGGCATCGAGGTGCAGTATGAGGCCGGCATTCACGGCACGGCCGTTACTGCCGGCAACACCCATGCTCCGGTCTGCACCGACTGCCACACCGCGCACGCCATCCTCGAGCCCACCTCCTCTGAATTCCGCATGCAGTCCACGCCGGTCTGCGGCTCGTGCCATCGCGACAAGCTTTCGACCTATCGCGATACCTTCCATTCCCAGCTCGGTCTGCTCGGCGGCTACGTGCAGACGGCGCGCTGCTGGGACTGCCACGGAGCGCATGACATCCTGCCCGCTTCCAACCCGCGTTCCATGATCAACACGGCCAACCTGGTGACGACCTGCGGCAAATGCCACGCCGGCGCCAACGCCAGCTTCGTTCAGTATCAGCCGCACGCCAATCCGCGGGATCGCAGGCAGAATCCCGCGCTTTATTACATCCGGCTCTTCATGAACCTGCTGCTGGCCAGCGTCCTCACATTCTTTGTGATCCATACCGTGCTCTGGCTGATTCGGTCGCACCTGGCGCGCAACGCAAATGGACCGGATGAAGGAGGGAAGAATGCCTGAGTTGACAGAAACCGCCGCCCCGGCCGCCGAGCCCGTTCCGCAGAGGCAGGAACGCTGGTTCCTTCGCTTCACCTTACCGCAGAGGTACCTGCACGCTGTCCTGTTCACCACGTTCCTGGTGCTGGCGGCCACCGGCCTCGTGATGCGCTTCAGCGGCTCCATCTGGGCCATCCGGGCGGCGCGGCAAGTTGGCGGATTCGGCGCCATCCTCTTCTTCCACAAACTCTGCGCCCTGATCCTTACGCTGGCGTTCCTTATCCACGTGCGCGATGTCCTGGCGCGCGGCATCTTCAAGCGGGAAAAGGGAATCTTCTGGGGCCCGACCTCCATGGTCGCCGGCTGGAACGATGTGAAGGATCTCTTCGCGCACTTTCGCTGGTTCCTCGGGCTGGGACCCAGACCGCAGTTCGAGCGCTATTCCTACTGGGAAAAATTCGACTACTGGGCGGTCTTCTGGGGCATGGTTGTCATCGGCTTCTCCGGCTACGCCATGTGGTTCGCCCCGTTCTTCGCCCGCTTCCTGCCCGGATGGGCGCTCAACGCCGTCCTCATCATTCACAGCGAAGAGGGCCTGCTGGCCATCCTCTTCATCTTCGCCATTCATTTCGTCAATACCCATCTGCGCCCCGACAGCTTCCCCATGGACATGGTCATCTTCACCGGCCGCGAAAGCGAGGAGGAATTCAAAAAGCGCAGGCCGAAGGAATATCAGCGCATGATGGAGAACGGCAGCGATGCGGCGCGGGTCACAGATCCACCGCAAAAGTGGCTGATCAATTTCAGCCGCGTCGTCGGGTTCACCGCAATCACCATCGGAATCGTCCTGCTGATCCTGGCGCTCAGCGCCTATTTTGTCGAATAAGGTGCTGGAGCGTTCCTGACACAAAACCAAAGACGAGCTGTAGCTGATCTTCTTTGGCCAGATTCTGAGGCGTAGATGCAACCAGTGGGTTCGCCGTCGGCGAACCCACACATCCTCAATCGCCTGGGCGTCCGCAACGGTCTGCACCTTCAAACGAGCGATCCGAAAAGGCGGCGATTCAGCCGTGGGACTGCCGCCCGGCCGCCGCCCTCACTGGTCCGCTCGGCCCGCCGGGGCTTGTGACAATGGTCACTGAGGCTCTGGCCGGGCCTGGTTACCCTGGAACTGGTATGAACCCCCTCCTGCTGGATCGTATCCACTTCGCTTTCACGGTCACGTACCACTATCTGTTCCCGCAGCTCACCATGGGGCTGGCGCTGCTGATGGTGGTGATGAAGTTGATCGCCCTGCGCACGGGCAATGAGCGCTGGAATCAGGCGTCGCAGTTCTGGGCGAAGATCTTCGCGGTCAACTTCCTGCTCGGTGTTGTCACTGGAATCCCCATGGAATTCCAGTTCGGCACCAACTGGGCTGAATTTGCACGCCGCACCGGCGGCGTCATCGGTCAGCCCCTGGCCATGGAAGGCGTCTTCGCCTTCTTCCTGGAGTCCACCTTCCTCGGCCTCTTCCTCTTCGGTGAAAAGCGCCTCACCCGGCTCCAGCACTTCGGCGCGGCCGCCATGGTCTGGTTCGGCTCCTGGGTCTCCGGCTTCTTCATCATCGTCACCGACGCCTGGATGCAGCATCCCGTCGCCTATCAGCAGATGCCCAATGGCACCTACCAGGTGTCCAGCTTCTGGGGGCTGATGATGAATAGCTGGGCGTGGAAACAATATGCCCACAATATGTGCGGCGCGGTTGTGACCGGCGCCTTCGTGGTCGCCGCCACCGGAGCCTTCTACCTGCTGGAGCGGAAGCACGAGGAGTTTGGCCGGCTCTTCGTCAAACTCGGCGTCATCGCCGGCCTCATCGCCTGCATCGTGCAAATCTTCCCCACCGGCGACCTGCAGGGCCGCGCCGTGGCCAAATATCAGCCGCCGGCCATCGCCGCCATGGAGGGCCTCTTCCGCACCCAGGCGGGCGCTCCCATCGTGTTGATTGGCCAGCCGGACGAGAATGCGCAGAGAATCGATAATCCACTGGCCGTCAATAAGGTTCTCAGCTTTCTGATCTACGGAACCACTCGCGCCCAGGTGCAGGGGCTGGATGCATTCCCGCGGAGCGACTGGCCCACCACTCTGCCGCTGCTCTTCTACGCCTACCACATCATGGCCGGGCTCGGAACCTGGTTTGTTCTGCTGATGGGCGTCTCCGCTCTGCTGCTCTGGCGGGGAAAACTCTACAGCGCGCGCTGGGCTCTGTGGGCGATCCTGCTCAGCTTCCCCCTGCCCTACATCGCCAACACCGCCGGCTGGATGACCGCCGAGATTGGCCGCCAGCCGTGGCTGGTCTATGGCCTCATTCGAACCGCCCAGGGCTATTCGCCGGATGTCTCGGCCGGCAACGCGCTGTTCACCCTGCTCGGATTTCTCGGTATGTATTCGGTTCTCTCCATCCTCTGGATCGTGCTCGTCTACCGCTTCATCCACACCGGTCCTGAAGCCGTCGCGCATACCTCCGAAGCCACCGGTACCGGAACCCTGACCGCATAGGAGAGGAGAGAAATCATGGGATTCATCTGGTTCTGGATTGTCGCGGTGATGATCGCCGCCTATGTCGTGCTGGACGGCTTCGATCTGGGCGTCGGCATCCTTTCGCTGTGCCTCGGCCGTGCGGAAGCCGATCGCCGCATGCTGATCCGCTCCATCGGCCCTGTATGGGACGGTAACGAGGTATGGCTGCTTGCCGGTGGGGGCACACTCTACTTTGCCTTCCCCCTGCTCTATGCCTCCTCGTTCAGTGGCTTCTATCTGCCCCTCATGATCGTCCTGTGGCTGCTAATAATGCGCGGTGCCAGCATCGAGCTGCGCATGCACATCGACTCGGACACCTGGCGCACCTTCTTCGACGGCCTGTTCTTCCTCGCAAGCTCGCTGCTGGCCATCTTCTTCGGAGCGGCTCTCGCCAACGTGATTCGCGGCGTGCCCCTCGGCGCGAACGGCTACTTCTTCCTGCCGCTGTGGACCAACTGGCGCGTGGGGCCGCAGCCCGGCATCCTGGACTGGTACACGGTCATCGGCGGAGTCGTCGCGCTCGTGGCTCTCGCCACGCACGGAGCTCTCTGGGTGACGCTCAAGGCTCCCGGGGAACTGGAAAATCGTGCCCGGCGCGTTGCCTCTGCCTTGTGGATCGCCCTGCTGCTCGTCACCCTGATCAGCCTTCCCGCCACCCTCGCGGTCCGGCCCTCGCTGCTCGCCAACTACCGGGCTTATCCAATTCTGTTCGCCGTCCCCCTCCTGGTGGTGGCCTCCCTGGCGGGCATGCTCAGCTTTACCCGGCAGCGCAGGCCGCTGGCGGCGTTCCTGTCCTCGTGTTTTTATCTGGTCTTCATGCTGGTCGGCGCCGCGGCCGGGCTCTATCCCGTGCTTCTGCCGTCTTCCACCGATCCGGCCCGAGACATCACCATTGCCAGCGCGATTGCGGGCCCTCATTCGCTTCATGTCGGACTCGTCTGGTGGTCCATCGGCCTGGTTCTGGCTCTGGCCTACTTCATCACGTCCTATACCCTCTTCCGCGGCAAAGTGAGCGCGGAAGGCGGCTACGGACACTGAACGGGACAAATAGGAGATTCGCTCGATGCCATCCTCTGTACTGAACGCACCTGAAGCCGCAAAGTCCGCAACGGAACCCGTCATCATCGACCCCGCGCACGACCTCGTCAGCATTGGCCGCAGTCCGCTGGCCACCATCTTCACGCCCAACGCTGTGGCCGTCATCGGCGCTTCCGAGCGCGTGGGTAGCGTGGGCCACAGTGTTCTCAGCAACCTCATCGCCAGCCCCTTCGGCGGCCCGGTGTGGCCGGTCAACCCGAAGCGCCCCACGGTGCTGGACCTGCCGGCGTTCCCCAGCATCAGCAAACTGCCTGGCGTGCCTGACCTGATCGTCGTCACCACCCCCGCCGCCACGGTCCCGGCCATCATCCAGGAAGCGGTGGATGCGGGTGTTCCTTCCGCCATCGTTATTTCGGCGGGCTTCAAGGAAGCCGGCGAGACCGGCAAGGCGCTCGAAAAGCAGGTCGGCGAAATTGCCCGCGGCAAAATGCGCATCATCGGGCCCAACTGCCTCGGCGTCATGAACCCGGTGGGCGGCCTCAATGCGAATTTCGCCACCTCCATGGTCCCGGCCGGACGCCTCGCCTTCATCAGCCAGAGCGGCGCTCTGGGCACCGCCGTCCTCGACTGGTGCATTCGCGAACGCATGGGCCTGAGCGGCTTCGTCTCCGTCGGCTCCATGCTGGACGTCAGCTGGGGCGACCTCATCGACCACTACGGCCGAGACCCGCACACCGACTCCATCGCCATCTACATGGAATCCATCGGCGACGCGCACAGCTTCCTCTCCGCGGCGCGCGAAGTGGCCATGAGCAAGCCGATCCTCGTCATCAAGGCCGGCCGCACCGCCGCCGCCGCCAAAGCCGCTGCCTCCCACACCGGTTCGCTGACCGGAAGCGACGAAGTGCTCGATGCGGCCTTTGCCCGGGCCGGCGTGCTCCGGGTCACCTCCATCGGAGATCTCTTCTACATCGCGGAAACGCTGGCCAAGCAGCCGCGTCCGAAGGGCCCGCGCCTCACCATCCTCACCAATGCCGGCGGTCCCGGCGTGCTGGCCACCGATGCCCTCATCGCCGCCGGCGGCGAG
>DAHVZZ010000075.1:0-8050 GCA_027323785.1 Acidobacterium sp.
GTGACAGCGCAGTGTAGGCGACGGGATAAAGGAAGAGGCAGGAAAGCAGAAGCACCACTGCGAATCCCTGGATCCAAAGCGAGATGCGGCGGAACCAGCGATCGCCGAGAACCGCCAGCAGCAGGGATTCGACGGAGAGGATCAGGGTGGAGCTGAAGATTCCGCTGCAGACGACGGCGATGCAGTGGGCGGCCAGGAAGCGGAAGAGGCTGGGCGGGTCAGTGGCTGCCGGAAGGACCAGGGGTGGAAGGAAGCTGGACGCGAGGATGGCGGCCGCAATCAGCAAAAGAATTGCGGTGACGCGCGCCCGCAGCAGGCGCAGAGGTGGGACCGGAAGCGAGGAGAGAACGAAGACATCCAGGAGGTCGGGGAACAGCAGGTCCCACTGGAAGATGGCAACCAGGCCCATGGCGACCATCGTGTACAGAACGAAGAAATAGTGGTCGCCGGCCCGCTGCCAATCCGTGCGGGGCACGGCTGGAAGATGGTAAGGCGTGTAGAGGTAGAGTGAGAGGACGAATGGCGGAAGTCCGATGACGCATGCGGCCTGGACCAGGCGGGTCTTCGCGTCACCTTCCGCGGAGGCGAGTTCGCTGCCGAAGAAGCGGTCGAGGAAGTGGCGCATGAGAACGCCGAACTGGGTGAGCTTCCGTGAGTCCTCGGGTTCCTGATCGGCGAGGACGCTGAGTGAAAGCACTTCGTCGCGCCTGGGTTTGGCGGGGTTAACGCGGGGCATCGGCCAGCCTCATCAATTCGACGATTTGTCGAGCGGCGGAAAGGGTATCCTGCTGGCGCACGAGCTGGGCGAAGACCTTTTCCAGGGTTGGCAGCTGCATGATCTGGGTGAGCTGGGCGGGCGGCGCGTCGGCGACAATGCGCCCCTGGGAGATGACGATGACGCGATCGCAGAGGTGTTCCACAATTTCCAGGACATGTGAGATATAGAGGACGGATTTGCCGGCGGCGGCGAGCTCACCCAGAAGATCGCGGAAGAGGCGGGAAGAGAGGACATCCAGGCCGGAGAGCGGCTCATCGAAGATCAGCATTCGCGGATCGTGCATGAGCGCCGCCGCCATGAGCACGCGCTGCCGCATGCCTTTGGAGTAGACGGACATCGGTGAAAACCGCCACGACTCCAGCCCGAGAAGCGCCAGCAGCCCTTCGGCCTTCTCGCGGATGGTCTTCTCGGCCAGGCCGCGGAGCCTGCCGACGAGCTGCAGATATTCGAGCGCGGACATCCAGGTGTAGAGGTGAGCTTCTTCGGGAATGTATCCGAAGGAAGCGCGCCAGGAGAGAAGGTCGGAGTGAATGTCCCGGCCGGCGAAAAGAACACGGCCGTCGTCCGGGCGGAGGAGGCCGGTGACGATCTTCACGGTGGTGGATTTGCCGGCGCCGTTGGGCCCAAGGAAACCCACGATTTCGCCGGGAGCGACCTGAAAGTTCACATCGGATACGGCGGGAATGCCGCGATAGCTTCGGTAGAGATGGTCGACCACCAGCACGTCAGGCGCCTCCATGCGCTCTCCCTATGTAGCATACTGTTCTCGGGCTGGTCAACAGAATGCTACATAGGATAGAATGACGTCATGCCCGCGCAACTATCCCACACCGCGGCTATGGTTCTGGAGGCGATCCAGGCAGGCTATATTTACGGTTTCACCCTGATGGAGGTAACGGGACTGCCCAGTGGCACTGTTTATCCGGCGATGCGGCGGCTCGAGCGCGATGGGCTGATCGTGTCGAAATGGGAGCAGCAGTCGATTGCCGATGCGGCACAGCGCCCTCCACGCAAGTATTACCGGCTGACAAAGAACGGACGGTCGACTCTGGATGCAGCGCGGAAGCGATATCCACTTCTGGAGCGGATGATCCCACGTTCGCAGGAGATGGAGCAGGTATGAGCGGCAGGGAAGCGGAGACGGGAGCGCTGGCTCGGTTCGTGGTGAGGATGGCTTCCGGGATGGTGCCGGGCAGCAGCCGGCGCGAATGGCGTGCGGAGTGGCATGGCGAACTCTGCCACGTGTGCCGCACGCGCTCGTGCGATCCGGTGCGGTTTGCGATGGGGGCGTTTCCGGACGCGTTGTGGATCCGGGCGGACGGCTTATCTTTTCGGCAGCTCATTCCACGCGGCTCCGCGGTCCGGTGCCTGGCGGCGTTGTTGTTGCTGGCGGCTGTCGGCCTGCTGCTGTGCGTTGCCCTGCCCGGACCGCGGCGAGCGTTTTCCGCTGTTCGCGATGGAGCGCCGGCGAACCTGGTGGTGATTTCGAGCGACGGATACGCAGGGACGCAGTCGCCCAGCATCTCTCTGGCGCATTACCGGGAATGGCGAGCGAATGGATCGCATCTGTTTAGGCAGGTGGCTTTCTGCCGGCCCGAGGTACGACGCATGCGGCTGGCGCATCATCCTCCGGCGGAGATCGCGGTGGCCGTGGCCAGCGAGAACCTGCTGCGGGTTCTGGGTTTTTCGGGTGCGGAGTCGAGGTCTGGCGAAGGGCGCTTGTTTCTCAGCCGATCCGTTTGGCGAACGCAGTTTCATGCCGACCCCAGGGTGATAGGGCAGGCGGCGACGGTTGACGGAAGCCGGGTAACCATCGCCGGGCTTTTGCCGGAGGGCGGGTGGCACTTGCCCGGCCAGGTGCAGGCCGTTCTGACGGGAGACGGGTTTGGTTCGCTGCCATCCACTGCGAACGGTTACGTCTTCGCGCGGCTCCGGAGTGCGGCGTTTCCTAAAGGGAGCAGCGCCTGGCCATCGTTTTTCGCGGAAGGGAATAACACGCTGCTCGAGTATGAGTGCATTCCCTTTAACTCGATCTTCGAGCAACCGATTGGCATTTTTCTGTTTGCTCTGCTGGCCGCGTGTATCGCGTTGCCGGCGACCACAGCGCTGCGGCTGGGCGATTATCCCGAAGATCGCGGGCGGGTGACGCCGCGAGCCGGTCTGCGCAGGTGGTCGTTTCTTCTGGCGAAGCTGGCGCTGGTTGTCGCGGTGGCGGGCTTATGGTCGTTCGCACTGGCTTATGCGAGCGCGGCTGCCGGCTCCTCGGCTGCGCTCTATATACAGATGGGCACCGCATTTCCTGGGCTGCTCTGCGCATTTCGGTGGGCGCTGCACGATCAGCGGAAGCGCTGTCCGGAATGTCTGCGCCTGTTGTCGAACCCCGCCCGAGTGGGGCAGCCCTCGTGTAACTTCCTCGCATGGTGCGGTACGGAGTGGATGTGCCAGAGCGGCCACGGGCTCCTGCACATTCCTGAATTGCCGACCTGCTGGTTCAGCACGCAGCGGTGGCTCTGCCTGGACGCCTCGTGGGCGAGCCTGTTCCCATCCGGCGGCTCCTGAGCTGACGATCGGCGGACGGTGCTTGCGAACGAGCGGGTTGTGGGCGTGCGCGCAGTGGTGTCGCAGCCCCGCGGCTGGCTGCCGATAGCAGAGGCGCATGCGGCGCTGTGGGCTTCGTCAGTGAGATGGGGCCTCGCCGAGAAGCGTGTGGAAATAGAAATGGAAGAAGCGCGTGGAGTTTGACCGAAGACAGACGTTGGCGTTGGGAGGGCCAGGCTCAACTCGTGTGTAGCCCTGATCGTCGACGGCGATGTGCAGGGGCGTGGTGGGACAGAGCGAGGGCTTCAGGACGTCGGCGACGGCCATGGCGTCGTAGAGCGTGGGCGTGGGGTTCTGGGTCGCGTTGGTCCACTCCTCGTAGAGTTCCGTGAGCGCGTTGGTTGCGCGTGTATCGCGGCTGAAGAGTTTGGCGCGCAGCACCTCATTGAGCTTAAGCTGCGTGGAGTCGAGAGGCATGAGATAGATGGGAACTCCGGAGGCGAAGAGCTCCTTCGCCGCGGGGATATCCGTGCGAATGTTGTATTCGGGGCTGGGGCCGTGGCTGGGCAGAAAGCCGAGGTCGCCGTAGCCGCGGTAGATGGAGCCGCCCATCATGACCACGCGCCGGAGCTGATGGAAGGCGGCCGGATCCTTTTGAATGAGCGCGCCGACATTGCTGAGGGGAGCAATGCAGATCAGAGTGATCTGGCCGGGGTAACGGTGAATTTCGCTGGCGATGAAGCTGACGGCGCTGCCCCAGTGCCGTTGGGGGAAGTGACTCGCCCAGAGCCGCTGGGTGAAGGTGTTGGTGGGTTTGGTCTCAGGTCCGGCACTGACGGGGATTGCGGTGTGCCCGGTAGCCGTGAGGAGGCGCTCGGCGAGGCGGGCACGGAGGTCGGTATCGCCCCATGCGGTGGTGATCCCGAGGATTTGCACGCGGTGGCTGGAGAGGGCGAGAGCAACCGCGAAGGCATCGTCGATGTCGTCGCCGATATCGGTATCGATGATGACCTTTTGCGGGCCGGCCACGGCCCTGGGCGCGGTCTGAGCAGAGGCAAAATGCGCGGGCGCCGCGATGCAGGCCAGCACCAGGGCTGCACAGACGATACTGGACCAAAACGATTTCACAGAGAAACCTCCTTGTGATCTTCAGGACGGCAGGCAAGGAAAGCGGCAACTTCGGCCTGGGTGGGGAGCGAGGGCAGAGCGCCGTGTCGAGTGACGGAAACGGCGGCGACCGCGGATGCGAAACGAGCCGCCTCGGCGGGGCACGAGCCGCGGGACAACGCCACCGCAAAGCCCGCGTTAAACGCATCGCCGGCGGCGGTGGTATCGGCGGCGACGACTGGATAGGAAGGAATCATGCGGCGGGCACCGTCGTGGGTAGCCAGGTAGGCGCCACGTTCGCCCAGTTTAAGCAGTATATTGCGGGGACCGAGGCTCATGAAGTGATCGGCGAGATCGCGAAGTTCCTGTTCGGTGGACGGCGAGGAACTGATTCCGGTGAGCAGTCGTGCCTCGGTTTCATTGGGAGTGATCCACTCCGCGCCGGCGAGCACCTGGGACGGGAGCGGCCGCGCGGGGGCCGGGTCAAGAAAGAGCGGTACGCCCAGGCGCGCGGTGAGCTGGGCGAGCGCCACAGTAGTCTCGATTGGAATTTCGAGCTGCGTGAGAACGGCGGCCGCACCGGCAATGAGCGCAGAGAAACGCTCGAGATCGCCGGGAGAAAGGCTGTGATTGGCGCCAGGCGCGACGATGATGCTGTTTTCACCCGATTCAGCGGTGACGATAATGGCCACGCCGGAATGGCCTGGGACGCGGGTGACGGCCTCGGTATCGACGCCGGCGTCGCGGAGCTCGCTGAGGAGAGTGGGAGCGAGCGGGTCGTCGCCGAGGCAGCCGATAAGAACTGTTGGATAGCCGAGGCGCGCGGCGGCAGCAGCTTGATTGGCGCCCTTTCCGCCGGTAAAGACGCCGAAACCGGTGCCGAGGATGGTTTCGCCGGAGAGGGGAATGCGGGGTGAACGGACGGCGAGGTCAAGATTGATGCTACCGACAACAACGATAGGTTTACTCATGGCCAGCAACTATGGGTCAGCGGCGCCAATGGAATGGCGAAGGGCCGCACAGAAACTGGGCGGCAGGACGTGACAATGGCCCGGATGGATGGTGCCGTCGCAAGATGATGAAAGCTTTCACCTGATGATGCAGAGTTAACAGGTGAGGAAAGCATTTGTCAATTCTGGCCTGAACAGACGGGACTACCGACGCGGTTGAATGCAATTTGGAGCGTTCACGGGCTTGATTTGCAGTTCCCCGGGGGACAGCCGAAAGCCAGGCGGGTACCGGCACGGATTCGCCGCGGGACAGCTAAGTACAATGGTGCGAACCGGAAGCAGGGGCTGGAGGAGCGTGCTTGACAGAGAAAAGAGTGTGGGAGTAGATTGTTCTCCGTTGCTGAAACGTTTCAACCGGATGAAAGCCCGATTCCCAGCGTGGTTCCGGTTGCCCCAATAACGAAATCACACCGGATTCCCTTCAAGCGAGCGAGGCCACAAACCCACATGCCTGAGCGGAAGCCGACGCTTTGCCGGCAATCCGGGGGGTCCGCATTCCGCGGCGGCTGTTTTTCTGCGCATGCGAACACCCTTCGGTGGAAGCTCGTCAGGCAGAGCCGGCCCCCTGAAACGATTGCGGCGACGGCGAGCCATCAATGTGCCGCGGAACCGCAAAGCCGACAGCCAATCCAGTCCGCGGAAAGCGGGGAAGGCAGACAGCTCAGCTAACTTTCGAAACTGACGATGAGGACGCGAGAAATGACGCATTTTGTGAGGCACAAGGTCCTAACCGGTACGCCCCGTATGCTCCGCAGATATCTTGGGGCAATACTCATTCTTCTATTTGCCGCAGCAGCCTTTGGTCAGGCGGATCAGGGCACCGTCACCGGTGTAGTGACGGACCCGACTGGGGCGCTGATTCCAAACGCGCAGGTGACGCTCACAAATACGGGAACCAATCTTGCGCTGCAATCGAAGACCAATGGGGACGGAATCTTTGTTTTCTCGCCGGTCAAGATCGGGAACTATACGCTGAAGGTATCGGCTCCGGGATTTGTTTCGGTTCTGCAGGAACACCTCCGCCTCAACGTTGCGCAGCGTCTGAACGTGCCTGTGACACTGAAGGCGGGCGGTTCCACCCAGACGGTGCATGTGACTACCGCGCCACCATTGCTGCAGACGCAGGATGCATCTCTGGGGCAAACCGTCTCGACCAAAACGATCAACAACACGCCACTGAACGGGCGAAACTGGGTTTTCATCGCACAACTCACGGCGGGAACGGTCCCGGGCAATGGGTCGCGCGGAACCGGAACAGGGGATTTCAGCGCTAACGGACAGCGTGAAGAGCAGAACGACTTCATCCTCGACGGTGTCGACAACAATACGGACACGCAGGACTTCCTCAACGGAGCGAGCTTTGTGGTTCTGCCGCCGCCGGATGCGCTGGCGGAATTCAGGGTGCAGACTTCGGATTACAGCGCCCAGTTCGGACATTCGGCCGGAGCGGTGGTCAACGCGAGCATCAAGTCCGGCACGAACCACGTTCACGGGGACGTGTGGGAGTATTTCCGGAACAGCGCCCTGGATGCGAGGAACTATTTCGCGCCGACGGTTCCGGAATACCGCGAGAATATGTTTGGCGGCACCCTGGGATTTCCTATCGTCCGCAATAAGCTCTTTTTCTTCGGAGATACACAGGAGAATCGTATTGTGCAGGGCAAGCCGGGAACCTTCACGGTTCCCACCGCGCTGGAACGCACGGGCAACTTCTCGGAGTTGCTGGATCCGGCGCTCAACGGCACCGGCATTCCCATTCAGTTGTACCAGCCCGGTTCGGCGGGCGGACCCGGCGGAAGCGACAAGCTGAGCTGCGGCGGGCACAACAACGTGTTTTGCCCTTCGCAGGTCGACTCCGCGGCCGAGAAGATCCTCCAGTTGTACCCGATGCCGAACGCCAACAACGGGGCGGTGTACAACAACTATGTTGTCAACCTGAATACGACGGATAACACCTTTCAGTACGATACGCGCGTGGACTACGACATGAGCGCCAAGGACCAGGCGTTTGCGCGTTTCAGCTACTCCAACATGCACGAGTATTCTCCTTCTCCGTTCGGCACCATCCTCGACGGGCTGTACGGCGACGGGAACTTTGCGAATATCGCAGAGAACTTCGCGGGCAGCGAAACGCACGTCTTCAATCCCACGCTGGTCAACGAATTCCGTATTGGCTATAACTACGGGAATTTCACGGAAAGGCAGTTCAATTCGAACCAGAATATTTCGCAGACGCTTGGTCTGGGCGGAATTCCGTTCCATCCCAATCTGGGTGGCCTGGTGAACACGACGATCTCCGGCATCAGCGGATTCGGGACGCCGCCCTACTACCCGACTCTTGAGAACGAGCATGTGCTGGAACTGCTGGACAACCTGACCAAAATTGTGGGCAACCACGATATGAAGTTCGGCGTGGACTTCCAGCGGATCAATACCGCGGAGTTGCAGCCTGTCTATCCGACGGGCGCCTATAACTTCAACGGAGAGTACACGGGAATTCCGGGCGTGGCGAACACCGGTTCGGGCATTGCCGATTTTCTGGCGAACGAAATGTTCAGTGCGAACATCGGCACGTACAACACGACGAACGACCATCGGTGGATGCGGTCGGCTTACG
>DAHVZZ010000091.1:0-5626 GCA_027323785.1 Acidobacterium sp.
TCTGGAGCAAAAATGCAAGTCACTGAAAACAGAGGTGCTTCCCAAATAGTTGACCCAGGGGGTGGTGGGTGGCCAACGAAAAGCGGTCCAAACCATGCCGGCGAAGGAACGAATCGTTCAGGAAGCCAGGGCTGCACAAGTCGGCAGCAAGGCTGACTTGCTGACCGGCTGACCGGCTGACTCGCTGACTCGCTAATCCACCGCCTCTGGCCATCTGCCCTGCTTTCAGGCAGATACCGCCCAAAGCCTCTGGAGCAAAAATGCAAACCTATGAAAATAAAAAGCTTCCCGAAAAGTTGATCCACCAGGGGGTGGACGGCACCCGCTGACTTGCTGACTGGCTGGCTCGCTAACTCGTTACAATGCAGAAGATGACCGCTCTCAATCTCTCTCCCGAAGACCGCGCCCGCCGCATTCAGCTCATCATCTTCGACGTCGACGGCGTCCTCACCGACGGAGGCATCTGGATCTTTCCCGCCCCCGGAGGCAGCACCGCCGCCCATCCCAGCGCCGAGCGCGCCGACCAGATGAAGGACAAGGGCGGATTCGCCATCTCTTCCCAAAGCATGGTCGAGGCCAAGGGCTTCAATGCCCACGACGGCACAGGCGTCTCGCTCGCCCGCCTCGGGGGCATGAAGTGCGCCATCATCACCAAGCGCATCTCGGAAACCGTCGCCCTCCGCGCCCGCGACCTCCGCCTTGAGTACGTCTACATGGGCCAGGCCTACAAGCTCCACGCCACCCGCGAAATCATGGCGAAGGAAAACATCGGCCTCGACCAGATCGCCTACGTCGGCGACGACGTCATCGACCTGCCCGTCATGCGCGTCTGCGGCCTCGCCGTCGCCGTCGCCAACGCCCGCCCCCAGGTCAAAGCCGCCGCTCACTACGTCACGCCTAGCGCCGGCGGTCACGGAGCCGCCCGCGACGCCGTCGAGTTCATCCTCGCCGCCAAAGGCATCCTCGACGAAACCATCGAGCGCTACATCGACGAACGCAATCCGATACCAGCCAATATGGATATCGGCAAGGGAGGATTCTGAACGATGTTGCGTGCCGGAGCCAGTTCCAACAGACCGCCGCGCGGCCAGCGCCCCGCAAACATGGACATCGGCAAGGGAGGCTTTTAGCCAATGCCAGGCCAGGCCCCCGAACCGGCAGTCTCCGGCCAGCGCCCACCGGCCGATCAGCGAGCCCTTCCGCCTCGTCTGCTCGCCACCGGAGCGGTCGCTCTCATCACGGCGGGCATCTCCTGGTGGCTGGTCGCCTCGCCCGGTGTGCAGTGCGATTCACTCGCCCCGCTCACCGTTCTCGCTACCCTGGCCGCCTTCGTCATCTCCATCTGCTTTCGCCAGATGGGGCGCTTCCCTGCCCGCGCCAGCCGCCTCTTTCTCCTCGGCTGCATCCTGGTCGCCGCCGCTACGCTCTTCACCGACTTCCGTTACGTCCGCGGAAACCGCGGCTTCTGCGATCAGCTCCGCCAGCAGCTAACCCAGCCCACCGTCAGCCGCTGATCGCCGAAGCACGCCAACGCCCATCACTCCTGAATGCCGAGGTCCTTGCCCATCGCGCGGTATTCTTGGTGGTACTCCAGCATCTCCCGCTCCGTCGCCCGAACCTCTTTCCGCAGCTGCTTCCGGTCCGGATCCGGTTTCGCCAGCTGGTCGTCGACGTTCTTCAGCCGCGTCTGGATGCGGTCGCGCGTCTGATCCATCGACTGCAGCCGCGCCTGCACCGCATTCCGCTGCTCTTCGTTCAGTGCCTGCCCCATCTCCACCCGGTTCTGCTCCATGGTCTGGAATTCGTTGCGAATCTGGCTCTGCTCCTGCCGCGCCTGATCAGCATTGAATGCCTTGCCCCGAACCGTTCGCTTCATCTCTTCGGTCCGCGTCCGCAGCTGTTCCATCGCCACATCGCATTTCCGGTACTGGTCCCGCTGCTGCGTCGTCGCCTGGGCGTGTAGCCGGTCGCGGTCCCGCTGCCGCTGATGCCGCTGGTCCATCGTTCCCTGACCCTGACCAGCACCCTGCCCGCGCTGCATCGTTCCGCCGCCCTGGCCCTGCCCCTGTCCCTGTTGTCCGCCGCCTCCACCCCTGCCGGACCGCTGTGCCCAGCCCATGCTGCCCGCCAAAAGCAGCGCAACCGCCAAAACCATCGGCCGATTCATCTTCATGACGTTCTCCTTTCGGAAGGAGACGCCAGTCGGCAAACTCCTTCTCTGTGCTGTCCAGTGGACACCCCACAGACCTTAGGAGACGCAATCTCTCTCGGTTTTCAGGAGATATGGTTTGATCGCTCGAACAAACGCCCAAACTCTGGACGCCGCTGCCCTCCGAGTGGCACTGCAGGGTGCCATCCCGTCGCAACTTTCAGACAGCCGCCGTCTCCAGCTCGCGCTCGCTGCCGTACCGCGTCTTCACATAATCGTCCAGGATTTTCTGGAAATCCTGCACAATCGTGTCGCCCCGCAGCGTCGTCATCAACCGCCCATCCACATACACCGGAGCCTTCGGCTCCTCAAAGGTTCCCGGCAGCGAAATCCCAATGTTGGCGTGCTTCGACTCGCCCGGCCCATTCACCACGCAGCCCATCACCGCCAGCTTCAGTTCCTCCACACCCGGATAAACCTTCCGCCACTCCGGCATCGATGTCCGCAGATAGTCCTGAATCTGCTGCGCCAGCTCCTGGAAAAACGTGCTCGTCGTCCGTCCGCATCCAGGACACGCCGTCACCTGCGGAGCAAAGCTCCGAATTCCCAGCGACTGTAGAATTTGCTGCGCGCACAATACTTCCTCGGTCCGGCTGCTGCCCGGCTTCGGCGTCAGCGACACCCGAATCGTGTCCCCAATCCCGCTCAGCAGCAGCGGCGCCAGCCCAGCCGTCGAAGCCACAATACCCTTCATGCCCATCCCGGCTTCAGTCAGTCCCAGGTGCAGCGGATAGTCGCACCGTCCCGCCAGCATCTCGTACACGTCGATCAGGTCCCGCACTCCGGAAACCTTCCCGCTGATGATGATCATGTCGTGCCCGAGCCCGTACCGCTCCGCCGCCGCCGCCGAATCCAGAGCGCTGCGGCACATCGCCTCCAGCATCACTTCCCGCGCCGGAGCCGGATTCGCCAGCTTTGAATTTTCATCCATCAGCCGCGTCAGCAACGCCTGATCCAGCGATCCCCAGTTCACGCCGATTCGTACCGGCTTCTGGTTCTCCACCGCGCACTCGATCATCGTCCGGAAATTATCGTCGTCCTTCCGTCCAATCGACACGTTCCCCGGATTGATCCGGTACTTTGCCAGCGTCTGTGCGCACTCCGGATACTTCCTCAGCAGCAAATGGCCGTTGTAGTGGAAGTCTCCAATGATCGGCACATGGATGCCCTGCTTCGCCAGCCCCTCGGCAATCGCCGGCACAGCCTTCGCCGCTTCGTCGTTGTTCACCGTCACGCGGACCAGCTCAGACCCGGCCTGCGCCAGTTCCGCAATCTGCTGAATCGTCGAAGCCGCGTCGGCGGTGTCCGTGTTCGTCATCGACTGCACCACCACCGGCGCTTCCGAACCAACCTTCACGGAACCAATTTTGACGGTGACAGTCTTCCTGCGCTGGATCTCGGGCATGGGGACTCCTCCTGTTCAGTTTACCCAATCATCGGACTCTACCGCAGCCGCCCTGACTGACGCCGCAGCTCGCCCAGCGGATAGAACGTCCCCCGCCAAACCACCCCTCGCCGCGCCAGAGTCACCACCATCGATCGGATCATCGCGTACAGCACCAGCACCGCCGCCACCGGTCCCGTCAGCGCATACCAGGTGCTCACTCCGCTGAACCGCCGCGACGCCATCCGGTAATGCAGCGCGATCATCAGCCCGGAAACCTCACCCGCCACCCGCAATCCCGCCGCATGACCCGGCCATGGAGCAAACAGATCCGCCAGTGGCAAATAGCAGATCAGCGCCAGCCCCAAACAGGCCGCCAGTAACAGCCCCGGTTGAAAGCTGAAACCTGCAAACAAATTCTTGGTTAAATTCCGGGCCATCCCCACTGCTCCCGGAGCCCAGTGAACCCGAATCTGCTCTCGTCCAAACAAAATCCGCTGCCGAAAGCCGCCGCGTTTCACCTCCACGCCGAGCCGCACATCGTCCAGAACCTGAAAGCGCTGCGCCTCAAATCCGCCGATCGCGCGGTAAACATCCGCGCGGATCAGGTTGAACGCCCCAATTCCGATCGAATCCTTCGCTCGCGGATTCGCAATTTTCCACGGACGCCAGTACAGCAGCGAGAACGCCTGAAAGAACGTCGCCATCATCCGTTCGCCCGGCGTCTTCAGGATCAGCGTCGGCATCAGCACCACGTGATCGGCCTTTGCCAGCTCGGCGTCCGCCAGAACCCTCTCCAGCACATCCGGCTCAAAAACTACATCGGCATCGGTGAAGAGGAACCACGGCGTCGTAGCCTGTCGCGCGGCCAGCGCCATCGCATGAGGCTTGCCCAGCCAGCCTTCCGGAAGCTCCCTCACGTGCATTGCGCTCAGGAATTTCCCCGGCGGCGTCGGCTCCGAGGCAACGCGGGACATGATCGTCCCCGTCTCGTCCGTCGAACGATCATCCACCGCCAGAATCGTCAGCGGAATCGTCTGCGCCAGCAGCGAGCGAAGCGTCGCCTCAATAGCCGTCGATTCATTCCGAGCAGGAATCACCACCGTGAGCTGCGGCTTCCCTTCAGCCCCAGTTTCACCGGTGCTCCCCGTCGCCAGCGGAGCCAGATCCGGCACCCGCGGCAACCCCCGCATCACCGCCAGCCCGCTCAGCGCCCAAAATCCGGCAACCAGTGCGCTCAGAACACTCACCAGTATCCAGGCCCAGGAGTTCAATGCCTCGCTCCCGTCGCTTCCAGATCCGGCAGGTGCGGGGCAAAGCGCGCTCCGCTAAACAGAATCACCCCGGAGAGCGCCAGCGATACCAGCGTCGCTCCCATCCCCACGCGCAAATTGTGTCGATCGGAAATCCACCCAATCAGATGGGGCGACGGGAAATCGCCTAAAAAGTGAATCACAAACAGATTCACTGAGATCGCCGTTGACCGGATCGGTGCCGATACCGAATTCACAATCGCCGTGTTCAGCGGTCCCGTGTTCAGAAAAATGCAGAACTCCGCCAGCCACGCTGCAGGCACCAGAAACCGCAGCGGCCCGAAGAACACCATCACGCCAAAGGGAATCGCCAGCACCGCGCTCCATGCCGAGACCAGATACAGCGCCCGATGATTCCGTTTCAGCCATTTCTGTGCGATCCATCCGCCCACCACCGTCGCCAGCAGCCCATCCACCGCCGTGATTTCCCCCACTGTCAGTCCTGCTCCGCCCACTGAGTAGCCCGCGAAGCGATGAAAAAACGTCGGCAACCGCGTTGAGATTCCCCCGACCGCAAACGTCCACATCGCCATCCCCAGCGTCGCCGTCCAGTACGCCGGATTCGCAAACAGCCCCCGGAAACTCGCCCGCTCATGCGTCGCCCCAACCGTATCCGCACTGCCCCGCTCCGGCTCCCGCACGAAAAGCCAGAAGGCAATCGCAATCAGCACCCCCGGCGCAGCGGCAATGTAAAACGGCATCCGCCATCCAAAATGCTGC
>DAHVZZ010000149.1:0-2061 GCA_027323785.1 Acidobacterium sp.
GGGGCTGATGACGAAGTACTCGATGGTGTTCCTGATCGCGGGGATTCTGGGCGGGTTTTTGCTGACGCGGGCGCGGCGGCATCTGCTGAGCCGGTATTTCGCGGGGGCGCTGGCGCTGACGGTGCTGATCTGTCTGCCGAATCTGGTGTGGCAGGCGCAGCACGGGTTTATTTCGTACGCGTTTTTGCGACATATTCATGCGCGGGATGTGGCGGAGGGACGGGCAAAGGGATTTCTGCCGGATCAGTTCAGGATCTGCACGAACCCGTTTACGGCTCCGCTATGGCTGGGCGGGCTGGCGGCGCTGTCGATGAGCCGGCGGTATCGTGCGGTGGCGTGGATGTTCGCGATTCCGGTGGCGATGCTGTGGGCGGCGCAGGGGCGGGGGTATTATCCGGCGGCGGTGTATCCGATGGCGATGGCCATGGGCGCCGTGGCGGGCGAGCGGTGGCTGGCGGGCCTGAGGAGCGGCTGGAGGCGGACGGTGGAGGTGGTGTTCTTCAGCGGGGTGGCGGTGTGCGGGGCATACGCCTGCGCGATTGTGCTGCCGCTGGCGGGGAGCGGTCCGCTGATGCGATTTGCGCTGAACCACAACAGGAATCTGCGGGAAGAGATTGGGTGGCCGGAAATTGTGCGCACGGTGGCTACGATTCGGGATGCGCTGCCGGCGGCGGAGCGGGAGCACGCGGGGATTCTGGTGGGGAACTACGGCGAGCAGGGGGCGATTGAGATGCTGGGTCCGCGGTACCACCTGCCGCCGCCGATCAGCGGGACGAATTCAGCGTGGCTGCGGGGGTATCCGACGCCGCCACCGACGACGCTGATCGTGCTGGGGCTGTCGCAGGGATATGCGAACCGGATGCTGACAGGATGCCGGCTGGCGGCGCGGGTGCAGTTCCCGTATGGGGTGAAGAACGAGGAGAGCCAGGAGCATCCGGATATCTGGCTGTGCGGGGGGCCGCGGCTGCCGTGGCCGGAGTTCTGGAAGGAGTTTCAGAGCTTCGGGTGATGGGGAGCAGCGGGCGGTCAGCCTTCGGGAATGCCGGAGAGGGATGGCTCGGCGTCAAACAGCCAGGCGCCGGGTGCGGTTCGGGAGGCGAGCAGGGGCTGGATTTCCGCCGCGGACATGGGATGGCCGCAGTAATGGCCCTGGAGCTGATCGCATCCCCACTGGCGGAGCAGCTGAGCCTGCTCGCCTGTTTCGACGCCTTCAGCGACGGTGGTGAGACTGAGGTCGCGGGCGAGCTGAAGGATGGAGCGGCAGATGCTGGCAGAGACGGGGACGGTGGCGATGGAGCGGGTGAAGGAGCGGTCGATTTTGAGGACATCGACGGAGAAGCGGCTGAGGTAGCCGAGGCCGGAGTAGCCGGTGCCGAAGTCGTCGATGGCGATGCGGACGCCGAGGGCGCGGAAGGCGTCCAGCAGTTCGCGAGAGACATTTTCGTCCATGAAGATGGATTCGGTGAGTTCGAGCTCAAGCAGTGAAGGATCGAAGCCGGCGCCGGAGAGGGCTTCGGCGACGAGCGAGGATAGGGTGGAATTGCGCAGCTGAACGGCGGAGACGTTGATGGAAACGGGCACGAGGCCGAGTCCCTGTTTGTGCCACGCCTGCATCTGGCGGACAGCTTCGTGGAGAACCCAGGCGCCGATATCGACGATGAGGCCGGTTTCCTCGGCAACGGGAATGAAATCGCCGGGCGGGACGATACCGCGATCGGGATGATTCCAGCGAATGAGAGCCTCGACGGAGTGGAGGCGACCGGAGCGGGAATCGAGGCGGGGCTGATAGACGAGCGAAAACTGGCCGTCGCGGAGGGCGCGGCGGAGGCCGGCGGCGATATCGAGGATCTGGTGTTTGCCGGAGTCCATGGAGGGACGCCAGATTCTCCAGGTGTTTCTGCACTCGCGCTTAGCCGAATACATGGCGAGATCGGCTTTGCGGAGGAGATCCTCGGGATCGCTGGCATCATCGGGAAAGACGGCGAAGCCGGCGCTGGCGGTGACGATCAGTTCGCGGCCTTCGGCACGAAAGGGGCGAGAGATTTTGCGCAGGACCTTATT
>DAHVZZ010000177.1:0-1988 GCA_027323785.1 Acidobacterium sp.
GTAATCAGTCGACATGCTTCTCCTCTTCAACGCGTGATATGGATTCCGCTGCGCGGCCGCTCGGGCCACAGGCCCACGAACAGACCCTCGTCATGCCCCGCACAGGCTGCCTGCCCGTCCCGGCACAACTCTCCGTCCTCTCCTGGGCGATTCGTATTCAGGGTATCGCGGAGGGAAGGGGCATGTCCCGCCATAAAAAAAGCCGATGGGCGGAATTCGAGCTGTTTATGAGGCGATGGAATGGCGATGGCGGAGGAAGACGATGAAGCGGGTGAGATAGATGAGCAGGTTGGCGACGCAGACGGCGACGCCGGACCAGGCGATGAGGCTCACGGGAAGGTTGGGGTAGACGATGAGCTGGAGGTAGTGGGCGATGAAGCCGCCGGAGAAGCCGTGGGCTCCGGCGAGGAGCTCGACGTGTTGTTCGAGGAGGGTGAGGGGACAGGGCCAGGGGCCGATTTCGACGAGGATGCCCCAGGCGAGGGAGGCGAGATGGAAGGCGGTGAGGCCGGGGCGGCCGCGGGTCCAGAAGGCTCCGAAGATGACCCAGAGAATCCAGGTGAGATGGATCGCGAGGATGAGGGCGGTCACGAATCTCATGGAGGGAATGATAGAAGGTTTGGGCGGGCAGGCAGGGGCGGGGTCGCTTACACTGAAAATGGACAAACGATAACCAATGATCTATCGCACCAATGACCTGCGTATTCGGTCCAGCAAAGTAGTCTTGCCCCCTGTATTCCTGGAAGAAGAGCATCCGGTGTCGGAGACGGCATCGGCAACGGTATTTCACGCGCGGCAGGAGATTGTCGAGATATTGAACCGGCGCGACCGGCGGCTGCTGGTGGTGGCGGGGCCGTGTTCGATCCACGATGCGGCGGCGGCGCGGGAGTACGCGGCGCGGCTGAAGGAGACGATGGCGGAGTTCGCGGACGACCTGCGGCTGGTGATGCGGGTGTATTTCGAGAAGCCGCGGACGACGGTGGGCTGGAAGGGACTGATCAACGATCCGTTCCTGGACGAGTCGTACCGGATCAACGACGGGCTGCGGCTGGCGCGAAAGCTGCTGCTGGACTTGGCGGAGATGGGTGTGCCGGCGGGGACGGAGTTTCTGGACATGATTTCGCCGCAGTACCTGGCGGAGCTGGTGAGCTGGGGAGCGATTGGAGCGCGGACGACGGAGAGCCAGGGGCATCGGCAGCTGGCGTCGGGGCTGTCGTGTCCGGTGGGATTCAAGAACGGAACGTCGGGGAACGTGCAGATCGCGATTGACGCGGTGCTGTCGGCGGGACATCCGCATACGTTTCTGGGGCACTCGAAGTACGGGCAGTCGGCGATTCTGTTCACGAACGGGAACGAGGACTGCCATCTGATCCTGCGGGGCGGGCGGAACACGGTGAACTACGACGCGAAGTCGGTGGAGGAGACGTGCCGGCTGCTGGCGAAGGCTGGTTTACCGGAGCGGGTGATGATCGACTGCAGCCACGCGAACAGCGGAAAGGATCACCGGCGGCAGGGAGCGGTTTGCCGGGATGTGGCGGGACAGATCGCGGCCGGGGACGAGCGGATCGTTGGAGTGATGATCGAGAGCAACCTGGTGGCGGGCGCGCAGTCGCTGGAGCCGGGCAAGGAGCTGGTGTACGGACAGAGCATTACCGACGCCTGCATTGGCTGGGATGAGACGCGGGAGCTGCTGGCGGAGCTGGCGCAGGCGGTGCGGACCGGGCGGCCGGTAGCGGCAGCCGCGGGCGGACGCTGAGGGCGGAGCCTTGTCACGATATGCGGAATCGCGATTCGCGGAGCCGATGGCGCGGCTGATCGAAGAGCTGCGGAAGCTGCCGGGAGTGGGGACGAAGTCGGCACAGCGGCTGGCATTTCACATCCTGCGGTCGGATGGGGAGGATGCGGCGGCACTGGCGCAGGCGATCCGGGAAGTGAAGGAGCGGCTGCGGCTATGCTCAGTGTGCAACAACATCACGGATGTGGATCCG
>DAHVZZ010000198.1:0-2184 GCA_027323785.1 Acidobacterium sp.
CCTGGAAGGCCTCGAAGTTGGAGCAGGAAGAGATTTCGCGATAGAGGCCCTGGCCGGGGAGCCAGACTTCAAGGTCGAAGGTTTTGGCGGAGCTGAAGCCGGTGTCGCCGGTGCAGAGCAACATGCGGCGATAGGGCAGGCTGAGGCGCTCAAGGATTGTTTCCGCGTTGCGGGTGAGCTTTTCGTGTTCCGCGTCGCTGTCTTCGGGGCGGGTGAACTTGACCAGCTCGACCTTTTGGAACTGATGCTGGCGGATGATGCCGCGCACGTCCTTGCCGTAAGAGCCGGCTTCAGAGCGGAAGCAGGGGGTGTAGGCGGCGAGGCAGACCGGCAGGCTGGCTTCGTCCAGGGTTTCGTCGCGATAGAGGTTGGTGACGGGGACTTCGGCGGTGGGGATGAGCCAGTGGTCGTTGTCGCGGTACTGGCCCGGCTCGAAACCCTCGGCGTCCACACAGTGGAAGAGGTCTTCGGCGAACTTCGGGAGCTGGCCGGTTCCGAAGAGGGATTTGCTGTTCACCATGAAGGGCGGGAGGACTTCGGTGTAGCCGTGTTCGCGGGTGTGGATGTCGAGCATGAAGCTGATGAGGGCGCGCTCCAGCTTTGCGCCGTCGCCCCAATAGACGGCGAAGCGCGCACCGGAGATTTTGGCGGCGCGTTCGAGATCGAGGATGCCGAGCTGCGCGCCGAGCTCCCAGTGGGGCTTTGGCTGGAAGGTGAGTTCCGGCGGAGTGCCCCAGCGTTTTACCTCGACGTTGTCCTTCTCGTCGCGGCCAACGGCTACTTCGTCGCGGCAGAAGTTGGGGATGCGGGTGAGGATGGCGCGGAGCTGGGAATCGATGGCGTCGGCCGACTGCTGGTCCTCGTCGATGCGCTCCTTGATACTGCGCACCTGCTCCATGAGGGCGGTGGCGTCTTCCTTGGCGCGCTTCAGTGCGCCGACGCGCTCGGAGAGCTCGTTGCGCTGACTTTTCAGCGTTTCGAGCTGGGTGATCTTCTCGCGGCGCTGCTCGTCGAGACGGCGGAAATCGCCGAGGGTTTCGGCCGGATCCATGCCGCGGTCGCGGAGTTTCTTCTCCACCAGTTCCGGATTAGCGCGTACAAATCCCAGATCGTGCATATATGTATCAGAGTACCAGCGCGGCCTTATTCAGACGGGGCGGCGGCCTGCCAGATTGCGCCCCAGAGTTCCTTCATTCCGACGCCGGTTTTAGAGGAGACGAGCAGGAGGTGATCGCCGCCGAAAGCCTGGCGGAGCTGTTTGAGCGCCTGGGCGCGGCCATTGCCGGAGAGGCGGTCGGCCTTGGTTCCGGCGATAAGGTAGCTGCGTCCGGAATGCTCGAGGAATTCGATGAGCTGGGCGTCGCTGGCTTTGGGCGGAATGGTGCTGTCGACGAGGCAGACGCAGAGCGCGAGAGTGGGCCGGTCGCGGAGATAGGGGTCGATGAACTGGGGCCACTCGGCGGAGACGGATTTCGAGAGCTTCGCGTATCCGTAGCCGGGCAGGTCGGCGAAGATCATGCGCGGATCGCGGCCGGGGGCTTCGGAAAGGCCGAAGAAGTTGATGGCCCGGGTGCGGCCGGGGGTGGAGGAGACGCGGGCCTCGGTGGATCCGAGGAGAGCGTTGATGAGGCTCGATTTTCCGACGTTGGAGCGGCCGAGGAAGGCGATCTCCGGCGGGCCGGCCGGGGGAAAGTGTTCCGGGGCGGTGGCCGAGCGGAGGAATTTGGGATGCAGAGTCTTCATTGGGTGAGGGCGAATGGAGGATAAAAGCCCCCACCGGCTATAGGAAAGTATAAATTCCCCGGCCATGATGAGGCCCGGAGCTTGACATTCCTGGCGGGGCGGCTGAGTGTCGCAGTGAGGATTGCGAACCATGACAAATTCCGCTGCATCCACACCGACGGCTCTGTTTCTGGAGTTTTCCCATACGAAGCTGGCCACACAATACTGGCCGCGGCTGCGTGCGTGCGTGGAATCGCTGACGGACGAGCAGATCTGGTGGCGACCGAACGCGCCCAGCAACTCGGTGGGCAACCTGCTGTTGCACCTGAATGGCAATGTACGGCAGTGGATTGTGGATGCGTTCAGGAAGCAGGAGTACCGGCGCGACCGGCCGGCGGAGTTTTCAGCGCAGGGGGATGCCAGCGGCGCGGAACTGCTGGAACGGCTGGGCGCAACGGTTAA
>DAHVZZ010000201.1:0-3534 GCA_027323785.1 Acidobacterium sp.
CTTCCAGCCACCCCGCCGTAAGGAGTTCACCCGCCGTATCTCTCCAATCGCCTCGCCGCCAACCGCTCCATCGCTAACCGCTTCACCCCCGCCCGCTTCTCTGCGACAATATTGCTTTGTCCAGGAGAATCGGATTGACCCTCGTCGCTCGTCCTCGTGTGCCTGTTCGCGCCAAAATCTCCAGCATCGGAACCTACACTCCGCCGCGCCTCCTCACCAACGCCGACCTTGAAAAAATGGTCGAAACCACCGATGAGTGGATCACCACCCGCGTCGGCATCCGCGAGCGCCACATCGTAGAGCCCGGCCAGGCCACCAGCCACATGGCCGTTGAAGCCGCCCGCCGCTGCCTCGCCGCACGCAGCGTCGATCCCTCCGAGATCGAGGCCATCATCGTCGGCACCGTCACCCCGGACATGTTTTTCCCCTCCACCGCCTGCCTTGTCCAGGATCGCCTCGGAGCCAAAGGCGCATGGGGCTTCGATCTCTCCGCCGCCTGCTCCGGCTTCGTCTATTCCCTCCAGGTCGGCTGCAAGCTCGTCGAGAGCGGCGCGCACAAAAAGGTCCTCGTCATCGGTGCCGACACCATGTCCTCCATCATCGATTACACCGACCGCTCCACCTGCGTCCTCTTCGGCGATGGCGCCGGCGCGGTCCTCATTGAGCCCGCCGAGGAGGGCGAACTCGGCATGATCGACTTCCATCATGAAGTCGACGGCTCCGGCGGCTGCTCTCTCTACATGCCCGGCGGCGGCAGCCTGCATCCCTCCTCTCACAAAACCATCGACGAAAAGCTGCACTACGTCCACCAGGACGGCCAGGCCGTCTATAAATTCGCCGTCCGCAAAATGGTCGAAGCCTCTGAGGCCGTCCTCGCCCGCGCCGGCATCGCCGCCTCCGACCTCGCCTGCTTCATCCCCCACCAGGCTAACCGGCGCATCATCGACTCCAGCGCCGAACGCCTCGGACTCCGCGAGGATCAGGTCATCGTCAACATCGAGCGCTTCGGCAATACCACCGCCGCCACCATCCCCCTCGCCATCAACACGGCTCTCGAAGAAGGCAAGCTCAAAAAGGGCGACCTCTTCGTCATCGCCAGCGTCGGCGCGGGATTCACCGTCGGCGCCGCCCTCCTCCGCTGGGAAATTTAACCTCTCCCGGACCACCCAGAATCTCGATGCCCCGTCTCCCGCAGGGAGGCGGGGAAGGGCCAAAATCGCGCCGCCACCGGCCGCCCTCCACTCGAAGTGATCGCCGTCACTGCTCGCCCCCGTTCCAAAAGCGTACCGTCATCGGTTTTGGAGGTAGAGACTCTGCGAAGGATCTCTAGCCCGGCCCGCCCATCCAGGCTCCTGATTCTTCGCAGCTTATCCGCCATCGCCCGTGCATAAGTCCCGCGCAGGCGATCCTCCCGAAACAGAGAGGCGGAAGACCGATGACCTGGAAAGAGGAGTTTCGGAGCAGGAGCATGACGGCGGCTCAGGCTCTCGAAGCCGTATCTTCGGGAGCGCGCGTCTGGATCCAGTCCGGCGTCGGCACGCCCACAACCCTGGTCAGCGCCCTCGTGGCCCGCGCCAGCGAACTGCGCGACGTAGAAATCGTCCACATGATGACCCTCGGCAATGCCGAGTACACCAGGCCCGAATACGAAGGACATTTCCGTCATCGCGGCCTCTTCCTCGGCGCCAATACCCGCGCAGCCGTCGCCGCCGGCCGTGCCGACTACACTCCGATCTTCCTCAGCGAGATTGAAGGCCTCTTCGTCAGCGGAGCCATGCCTCTCGACGTCGTGCTCATGCAGGTTTCGCCGCCTGACGAGCACGGCTTCGTCAGCCTCGGCACCACAGTGGACTGCACCCTCACCGCCTCCCGCTGTGCCCCCATCCTCATCGCCGAAGTGAATGACCAGATGCCCCGCACCCACGGAGACACTTCGATTCACGTCAGCCACCTCACCGCCATCGTCGAGACCTCGCGGCCCCTGCTCGAACTGCACTCCGATCCCTTCACCGACGTGCATCTCCGGGTAGCCCGCAACGTCGCCTCCCTGATCCCCGATGGCGCCACCATCCAAACCGGCATCGGCGGCATTCCCGAAGCCGTCCTCACCTGCCTCGACGACAAGCGCGACCTCGGCATTCACACCGAGATGCTCGCCGACGGCGTCATCGAGCTCATGGAGTCCGGCATCATCAACGGCGAACGTAAGTCACTGCACCAGGGCAAAGCCGTGGCCGCATTCGTCCTCGGTACCCGCCGCCTCTTCGACTTCATCCACGACAACCCCAGCTTCGAATTCCGCTCCATCTCCTACACCAACGACCCTTTCGTCGTCGCGCAGAACGACCGCATGGTCGCCATCAACTCCGCGCTCCAGGTGGATCTCACCGGCCAGGTCTGCGCCGATTCGCTCGGCACCCGGCCCTACAGCGGCTTCGGCGGACAGCTCGACTTCATCCGCGGCGCCGCCCGTTCAAAAGGCGGCGTGCCCATCATCGCCCTGCCCGCCACCGCCCGCGGCGGACAGCTCTCCCGGATCGTGCCCGTGCTCGATCCCGGAGCCGGCGTCGTCACCTCCCGCGCCGACGTCCACTACGTCATCACCGAATACGGCATCGCCTCGCTTCACGGCAAAACCCTCCGCGAGCGCGCCGAAGCTCTCATCGCCATTGCCGATCCCCGCTTCCGCGCCGACCTCGAGGACTTTGCCGTGCGCCAACACTACATGGAACGCAAACCCGCCGCCGCGCTGGCGTGAATAACGGCACAAACAAGGAGCACACGATGCCAGAAGCCGCAAAACCAGATCGAGGATCTCTGAGGATCGATACCGCTGAATGCAAAGGCTGCGGGCTGTGCGTCGAAGCCTGCCCGCCAAAGGTCATCCACCTCAGCGATCACCTCAATGCCTACGGCTATCAAACGGCAACCTATGCTGGAGCAGGCTGCACCGGATGCGGCATCTGCTTCCTGGTCTGTCCCGAGCCGGGAGCCATCACCGTCCTGCGCCTGGCCCACACCGCCGGCCGTACAGCCAGCACACACACCATCGGGGGAGTACACCAATGAGCAGGCATCTCATCAAGGGAAACGAGGCGATCGTCAAAGCCGCCATCCTCGCCGGCTGCCGCGGCTTCTACGGCTATCCCATCACCCCCGCCAGCGAGATTACTGAAGCCGCGGCCCAGTATCTCCCGCAGGCGGGCGGCGTATTCCTCCAGGCCGAAAGCGAAGTCGCCGCCATCAACATGCTTTACGGCGCGGCATCGGCCGGTGTGCGCGTGATGACCGCGTCCAGCGGACCCGGCATCAGTCTCATGCAGGAAGGCATCAGCTACATGGCTGGCGCGGAACTGCCCTGCGTCATCGCCGACATCACCCGTGCGGGTCCGGGGCTGGGAAACATCACATCCGAGCAGAGCGATTACCACCAGGTTGTCAAAGGCGGAGGCCACGGCAATTACCGGACCATCGTCCTCGCGCCGCACTCGGTGCAGGAAATGGCCGACCTCACCTCCCTGGCCTTCGAGCTCG
>DAHVZZ010000204.1:0-1879 GCA_027323785.1 Acidobacterium sp.
CGGAAGGGACCGGTTTTGTCGCCGAGCGGCTTGCCGTTGAGCGCGTCGGCCACGATCACCGTGCCGGGATGCAGCCCGGGATCGATCTCTCCCAGCGAAAGAACGGTCTTATACCCGTCCGCGCCGGTGGCCACGATGTACTGTGCCAGCGCCTTGCCCATCAGCGTCTTTGCGTCCGGCACGCCCAGATGGGTAAGCAGGTCGAAGAGAGGGACACCGGCATACACCAGCTTTTGGTGTGTGCGGGGATTCACGGCCGTGACGGTTGCGTGCGGGAAGTCCTTCAGCGTCGCCTGGGTGAAGACGCCGCGTTCACCCAGTCCGGCGGTAATGGTCAGGTAGCCGGCATGAGCGGCCTGTTTTGCCGGCCCATCCTTCATGGGCATGGCCTGCTGGGCCACGGCTGCGAAAGCGGCCAGCATGGCCACTGAAACCACGATCCCCGCTATTCGGGCGCGATGCGGCATGGATGTCTCCCTGTGTGAATCATCATCGTAATCTCCGTTGTGCCGATCGGATAGCTTACCTCGGTTACGGGCGTGATCTTTTGGTGAGCGGTCGCCGCGTTTTCCAGCGCTGCGGCTGGCCAGAACCATCTAAACTGAGGAGGCATGGCGCTTCTTCAGGATCAGCTCGACGAAATTACCGCTCAGACCCGTACTCTGGTTCAGGCTGAGCGGCTCGCCGTTGGCGAGCGCGCCATCGAGGAGCTTTTTGCCACGGGAATCGAGGGCCGCATCCTGCCCGTGGGAGCCTCCGCACCCGAATTTGCCTTGCCCGATTTCTCCGGCCGGATCGTCCGCTCCTCGGATCTGCTGGCGCTGGGGCCGCTGGTCATCAACTTTTTCCGCGGACGCTGGTGCCCCTACTGCGTTACCGAACTCGAAGCCTGGCGCGACCTGTACACCGGGTTGCGTGAACGCGGCGCTCTGGTTGTCGGAATTTCCCCGCAGACGCAGCGGCAGAGCGACTTCACCGCCGGTCAGCACACCATCCCCTTTCCGCTGCTCACCGACCAGGGCTGCGCCGTGGCGGAAAAGTTCGGCCTGGCCTGGACTCTGCCCGATTATCTGCAGCGCTACTACCGCGGCATTCTCCTCAACATCCCCTTCATCGACGGCGATGAAAGCTGGAAACTGCCCGTGCCCGCGACCTACGTGATCTCGCCCGAAGGCAAAGTGCTCTACGCCGAGGCGCATGCCGATTTCCGCGTCCGCCCTGAGCCGGATGACGTGTTGCGCGCGCTCGCCGCGGTGCCTGGGCAGCAGTTTCAGCTCGGTTGAATCCCCCCCAAATTTCGCCTCCCTGCGCTCGCATCTCCATCGGATTCGGCAAAAGCGTAGGATGAAGGACCGGGAAGCCGGTCCGGCGCATTGCCTCCGAATGAGCCGCCCAGGGCCGGGGTTCTCAGGAGCGCCTGCGCTCGCATTCCATGCAAAAGGGCAACCATGACGGTACCGAACTCCGCACATTCTTCAGCCGATCCGGCCGGGTCTCGTATACCCTCCGCGGCTGAGTCCGATGCAGCCGCGAAGCGCGAACGCATCGTGCGGCGCGTGGCTCGCGAGTTGCGCGATGGCTTTTACGTCAATCTCGGAATCGGCCTGCCCACGCTGGTCGCCAATCACGTTCCGCCGGGCATCGAAGTCGTCCTCCAGTCGGAGAACGGGATGCTGGGCGTGGGCCCCTGGCCGCTGGCCGGCGAAGAAGACCCCGACCTGATCAACGCCGGCAAGGAGACCGTCTCCGCGCTTCCCGGCACATCGTATTTTTCCAGCGCCGATTCCTTTGCCATGATCCGCGGCGGCCACATCGACCTGAGCGTGCTGGGTGCGATGGAGGTCGACGAACAGGGCACACTGGCCAACTGGATGATCCC